>JAJBVU010000088.1 GCA_020859645.1 Eubacterium sp.
TGTTATGGCTCAGGAAAAAAGCAATAAAACTGCCCGATATTTTGACCCGGAAACGGTTGTGTGGACGAACAATACAATTGAAAGCGTACTTGCCGAAGGGGGAATATATGAAAATGCGGCGGAGGTAAATCCGAATGCGGAAAAAACAGCGGTTGACGTTCAAAACCCTTACAACAGTCAGGGAACGAATTATAACGGTTGGGAATATTCTGAATATATTTGGACACATTTCTACCCTATAGGCAACGGCAGAATGGCAGCTATGGTTGCCGGAGGAATTGACAAAGAGGTTATACAAATAAATGAGGACACCGTTTGGGACGGCTCACCTTACGGAACACTTACGGACGAAGATGGAAACGTACTTAAAACCCTTGAAGAAACCTACAATGCTTCAAAAATAACCGCTGTTGATATGACAAGCGGAAGTGTTGAAGAGGGGTGGAAATATTACAGAGGAGCAGACGAAAACGGAAATCCGGCTGAAATAGGAGCCGCAGACACTATTGTGGGGGATAAGGATTTTCAGGAAAAATTCAAAAATTATTCAGGGCAAAGCATAGCATACAGAGCCTTGAATATAGATAATTCCTATGACGAAGAGGCTGTTCAGGAAAGATGGGATATGGAAAGCCTTGTTGAATACGCTTTTTTGGGTCACCCCAAAACACAGAGAGCCTATAAGTCATTTGCGGAGGTTTATCTGGATTTCGGTCAGAAATCCGAAAATGCGGAAAACTATGTAAAAAGCCTTGATGTGACAACAGGAATAGTTACTGTTGAATATGATTATAACGGAACTCACTTTAAAAGAGAAAGCTTTGCAAGCTATCCCGATCAGACTGTTGTTACACATATTGAGTCGGATTCGGAGCTTAATTTTTCAGCAGAGCTTCATACATATCATAATGCTATGCCGGAGTATTACAGCTATGAAAAGGTAAGCGACAGCGAGGTTAAGCTGAAAGCGGCAGTTACGGACAGAAGCAGCGACGATGGCTACCCGGGAACTGTAAACGCAATTCAGTTTGAAGCAAGAATGTTTCTTGAAGGTGACGGAAAATTTTCTGTTTCGGAGGATAATACCACTGTCAGCGTAAAGGGAGGAAAAACCGCCGACATTTATGTGGTAGGGGCAACAAACTATGTTGACTATAAAACTCTTGACAATTCAAAACAAGGGGCAGACTGCGACAAATACGAAAGCAATATAAAGAGCAAAACCTATGAAACAATTAAGGCAAGACATTTGGAGGATTTCTCCGAACAGTTTTCAAAAACAGGCTTAAACCTTGAAAACACAGGCGGTACAAGCTACGGAGATACACCTACGGACGAAAGAGTAAGAACAGGAGTAGGAGAAAACAGCGGCTTTTTGAAGGGTGCAGGTTCAAGCCTTTCCGGTGCGGCTTCTAACGGCGTTCATTCTACTTATTCCGACGGCGACAATCAGCTTGCCGTGCTTGAATTTAACTACGGAAAATATCTTATTATAAGCGGCTCAAGAGAGGGCAGAGAAGCAGGCGGTGAAGGTGAGATAGACATTCCCGAAAGCCAGCCCTTAAACCTTACAGGCAAGTGGAATGCTTCCCTTTCTGCGGCTTGGAAGGGCAAATATACTATAAACATAAATACGGAAATGAATTATTGGGCAGCTCAGCCCCTTAATTTGGCTTCAAGCGAAAAGCCTTTAATCGACACGTTTAAGGAGCTTGCGGAAAGCGGAAGCATAACAGCGGCGAACCAGTACGGCATATTTAATGACTGGGGAGACGATACATATCAGCCCGGCGATCCTTGGGTAACACACCACAATTTTGACCTTTGGAGAGGAACCCAGCCCATAGACAATGCAACGGCCGGTCTTTGGCCTACAGGTGGTGCTTGGCTTCTTGAACACGCATGGCAGTATTATCAGTATAATAAAGACGGGGAGTATTTGGCAGAGGTTTACCCTTATATGACTGGGGCGGCTGAATTTTTTACACAGTTCCTTGCCCTTGACCCGGTTACGGGCTATCTTGTAACGGCGGCTTCCTGTTCACCTGAACATGGCGGAGTTCAGCCCGGAGCGGCAATGGACACCCAGCTTGTGAGAAATCTTTACGATATGGTAATTCAGGCTTCTGAGATTTTGGGCAAAACAGAAGAAAATGCGGAACTTATCGAAAAAATCAATAAACAGATGCCCTCAAGCTATTTAGCCGATGAAAAGGGAAAGGTCGCTCCCAACATTATAAATGATGAAGGGGTTATTGAAGAATGGGCAAGAGGTGACGTAACATTCGATATTTCCGAAACCACAGACGAGTCAAAAATCAAGTGGACGCTAACCAATCCCTTTGATGCTGTTGTTTCAACGGCATATGACCATACCTTGGCAGAAAATCATAAGCACTGTTCCCACCTTTGGGAAATGTACCCGGGAACTCACTTAAGTGCCTACAGTGAAGATGAAACGGAACAGAATATATTCAAAGCCTTTCAAAATTCCGTTGTTTCAAGAGGTTCGGGAACAGGTCAGGGCTGGGGTCTTGCCTGGAGAATTTGCTTAAATGCAAGAGCCTTAGACGGGGAAGCGGCAAACTCTATGGTTGAACAGCTTCTTACAACAAGAACCTCTCCCAACCTTTTCGACCAGCACCCCAACTTCCAAATTGACGGAAACTACGGAGCTACGGCAGGCATAATAGAAATGCTTATTCAAAGCCATGATGGAACAATAAATCTTCTTCCGGCACTTCCCTCTGATTGGAAGAGCGGTTCATTCAAAGGTTTTAAAACAAGGCTCGGAGCGGCTGTTGACTTAAGCTGGGAAAACAATATTCCCACAGAAGCCGTAATTCACACAACGGAAAGCGGAAATTTAAGCATAAGAACAGAATATGCCGGCAAGGCAGTTGTTTACAACGAAAACGGCGAAGCCATAGACAGCACCCTTAACGAAGATAAAAATCTTATTACTTTCCATACCTCTGAAAATTCAGCCTACACTATAAGGTTTATTGAGGAATAATAAAGTCAGTACTTAAAGTAAAAGTCTCCAAACCGATTATCAGCTTGGAGACTTTTACTGTTTTTATATTTTATTTCTTGTTTTGCAATAACACAAATGCCTGTTAGGGCAGCCATGCTTTTGTCAGTCTTTTTACGGCATTTTTTATTTCATTGCAGCTTAAATATCCGAAGCCTGCCAAAAACAGGTTTTGAGGAAAGCTTTGGCTTTTTATAAAGTTTGCGGAGAGAGGGAGAATTTTTACGCCGTTTTTATATGCAGCGGCTTTCAGCTCCGGTTCTTTCATACCGTTGTTTACCGAAATAATAAAATATGTTCCTCCCTGACTGTTAAAAATTTTTATGTGGTTTTTAAGGGGCGAGCTGTTAAGCTCTTTTATGAGCAGGTTTCTTTTTTCGGAATAATATTTTCTAAGATTTTGACAGTGATTTGCATATTTTCCGCTTTGAATATATTTTGCTATGGTTTGCTGTTCAAGCCTTGAAGAAAGATTTGTATAATAAGGAAGATTTTTATTGAAAGCTTCCTTTAAATTTTTCGGCAGAACAATATAGACTGTTTTCAATGAAGGAGCAATGCTTTTGGCAAATGTGCCTATAAAAATAACTCTGTCCTTTTTATCCATAGCAAAAAGAGATTCGGCTTTGCTGTTTGAAATATCCAAATCGAAATCTGCTTCTATTATATATCTGTTTTCTTTTTCATATGCCCAGTTTAAAACCGCTTTTCGTTCATCAGATGTCATTCTGTGATTAGTGGGATATTGACCGTCGGGAGAAAGATAGATTATATCAATATTGCTGTGGATAAGCTTTTCAACAGGAAAGGCTTCAAGCTCATTTTCTATGAGAGTAATTTCCGCTCCCGAATTTTTTACGGGAATATAGCTTCTTGCGAAACAGGCATTTTGAAAGCCGAAAACAGTATCTTTAGGCATAATATGGGCAAGCTGTTCGATTAAATATTCTGTTCCTGCACCTATAATAATTCTGCCGGGGCTGCAGCCGAAGCCGTGAAGGCTGTTCAGATTTTCGGAAATTGCTTTTCTTAATGCTTCTTCACCGAATTTATGTCCGAAATTCAAAAGCTCTGGCATATCATAAGCTATATCTCTGTAAAGCTTTGATATTTCCTTTACGGGATATGACTCGGGGTTTGTAAGCTGATGGCTCATTATTAAAACATTGCTTTCATCGTAATAATAGTCGGGCTCGTCAATGTCTTTATTAACAGGGCTTTCAGACCTTGCAAAATAACCGCTTTTGGCTTTCGCCAATCACTATCCTTCCCTTTCCAAAAGTCCGTATGACTGTTCAACGGTAATTTTGCTTCATGAAAGCTCTGTCATAAGGCTGCGGCGTGAAGGCAGCCTTTCTCCGTCGTAAATTGTGCCGTTTATTATATTCTCTTTAAAAAATTCAAAAAGCTGAATGTAAAGCGGTATTTTTGAATTTTTATCAAGCTTTAAATTTGTAGGCTTCATATTCTTCCCCCTTTTTATTTTTATTATATCACACTTCTGACAACAAAACAATTATAATCGAAATCTGGGTCTGTTAAAATTTAACCAATCTGGGTCTGTTTTTTTAATTTTACTTTAATTATAATTGTATTGTAAATGTAATTAACTGCTTTAAATAAATAAGGAGGAGGAGAAAAATGTTAAAACGGGTATGTGCAGGTATGTTGGCTGTTTCTATGACCTTCGGCTTTTCGGGAAGCGTGACGCTTATGGCAGACGAAGAAGAGCCGTTATCGGAAATTTCAGAAGATGAAGCTTCAAATGAAAGTGATTTTTCGGAAATAGAGGAGCAGGTCTTAAGCGACAGTGCAATAAATACGGAAATTTCAGAGGACGCCGATATGGCAGACAACAGTGAAGATAGTTCCGGTTTTGACCCGGAAACAGTAATGTGGACGAACAACACAATTGAGAGTGTCCTTGCTGAAGCGGGAATTTATTCAAATGCCGCTGAGGTAAACCCCAATGCGGCAAAAACCGACGTAGACGCTCAAAACCCTTATGACAGTCAGGGAACAGCCTACAACGGTTGGGAATATTCGGAATATGTGTGGACACATTACTACCCCATAGGCAACGGCAGAATGGCAGGAATGGTAGCCGGAGGCATTGACAAAGAGGTTATACAGATTAACGAGGACACTGTTTGGGACGGCTCTCCTTACGGAAGTCTTGTTGACGAAAGCGGAAACGCCCTTACAACCCTTGCAGCTACATTTGCGGCAAGCACAATTTCAACAGCCTATAAAACAAGCGGAAGCACAGAGGGCGGCTGGAAATATTACAGAGGTGCTGATGCCGACGGAAACCCTGCTGAAATAGGTGCGGCAGACGTAACCGTAGGCGATGAGGATTTCCAAAATAATTTCAGCGAATATGCTTCCCAAAGCATAGCAAACAGAGCCTTAAACATTGACAACTCGGCAACAGAAGAAGCTGTTCAGGACAGATGGACAATGGAATCTCTTGTAGAATATGCCTTTTTAGGCGCACCTTCTTCACAAAGAGCTTATAAGTCTTTTGTAGAGGTTTATCTTGACTTCGGTCAGACATCTTCAGAAGCTGAAAACTATGTAAAAAGCCTTGATATGACAAAGGGCATTGTTACTGTTGAATATGACTATAACGGTTCACATTTTAAGAGAGAAAGCTTTGCAAGCTATCCTGATCAGGCAATTGTTACACACGTTGAGTCGGATAACCCTTTGAACTTTTCTGCAGAACTTCACACCTACCACAGCAGTACATCAGGCTATTACAGCTATGAAAAGGTAAGCGACAACGAGGTTAAGGTTAAAGCAGCCGTAACGGACAGCAATAAAAACAACAACGACCCCGGAACGGTAAATGCAATTCAGTTTGAAGCAAGACTGATTCTTGACGGCGACGGCAGCTTTTCGGTTTCTTCCGACAATACAACAGTCAGTGTTGCGGGCGGAACGGAAGCAACAGTTTATGTTGTGGGAGCGACAAACTATGTTGACTATTTAACTCTCGACAATTCAAAACAGGGTGCAGACTGTGATACATATGAAGCAAACATAAACAGCAAGACCTATGAAACAATTAAGTCAAGACATCTTGAGGACTTTTCCTCACAGTTTGATTTAACTGACATAAGCCTTGACAATGTAAACGGTGTCGATTACAGTGACACACCTACAGAGGAAAGAGTAAGAGCAGACATAAACGGAGAAAGCGGCTTCTTAACCGGAGCAGGCTCAAAGCTTACAACGGCAAACTCCAACGGTGTTTATTCAACTTATACCTACGGTGATAATCAGCTTGCGGCATTGGAGTTTAACTACGGAAAGTATCTTATTATAAGCGGCTCCCGTGACGGCAGAGAGACAAGCGGTGATTGTGAAATAGATATTCCCGAAAGTCAGCCTTTAAATCTTACAGGCAAGTGGAATGCGGCTCTTTCAGCCTCTTGGAAGGGCAAATATACTATAAACATTAACACCGAAATGAACTATTGGGCGGCTCAGCCCCTTACTTAGCTTCAAGCGAAAAGCCCCTTATAGATACCCTTGGCGAGTTGGCGGAAAGCGGAAGTATAACCGCTGCAAACCAGTATGCTGTATATAACGACAGAGGGGACGACACATATAAACCCGGTGACCCTTGGGTAACTCACCACAATTTTGACCTTTGGAGAGGAACACAGCCCATAGACAATGCAACAGCAGGTCTTTGGCCTACCGGCGGTGCATGGCTTCTTGACCATGCTTGGCAGTATTATCAGTATAACAAAGTATGCCCTAATCCGTGGTGCGTATTGGAATCAAGATTAACATATTGGCAAAATTTTAAAGCCCGGTTAAAGGAAAGTGAGGTTGATGATGAAGTGATTGACACAACAAGTATTTTGATAAATGGAAAATCATATACGGTAAACAGAATTCTAAAAGACAATAAAAATTACATTTGTCTTTCAGATTTAGCAGGCAAGGGCTTTGATGTGGGATATAACAGCACCACCAAAACCCCAAGCCTTGATAATACTATAAACGAAATTAATGTAAGTGTGGACGGTGTAGCCAAAAATCTTAAGGCAATAAATATCGGCGGGTCTAATTTCAGCAAGCTCAGAGATACAATAAGTGTTTGCGGCAATATGGAAATAGATTATAAAGACAGCATGGTTATAATCAATACTAAAACTACATAAGTAGATTTGTAGCGATAAATATATTATGCCGCTAATGTAAATGTAGCACATAAAATATATTGCTTACCCCCGCAACTTCAAAAAGTCCTGTAAATAAGCGGTTTACAGGACTCTTTCTATGCTGTAAAAATATTAATTTTTTTGCTGAGTGCTGTTAAAGGCATTTGAGTGGCGACTATACAGAAAAGGTTTTTAGATGTTATTAATAAATGCTGAAATATACCCGTCTTATTTTTTATAAATGATACAGCTTTTTTATTGCATTAAAAAGATAATCCTTTTTAAAATAAAGATAAGCAATTTCATAAATGTGTAGATATAACTGCAATTCATATTATGATTTTGCAGTATCTTTTTCTAAAATCACATCATGTATTGCGTTTATTAATTTTTCTATGTTATCTATGTATTTTTCTACGTATTCTTTGCTTATGTCTTCTTGCTGAGCTGTTTCATGACTTCGGTCATATTGATGTGCCACTTTATTTCTGCGGTCAAATAAGTCTTGTATAATTTTGCGCCCTTCTTTTACAGATGTTTCCTGTTTATCCCTAGGGAAAGCCTTTTCCATCACTGTTGTGAATTTCAGACCTATAAGATTCATTTGTTCTTTCATGCTCTCAGCAGAAAGAAATACATCTCGGCTAAATCGTTTATTCAGATAATCGAAAAACCACTCATTAGTATGTGAAGTTGTCATCGCCTCTTCAACTTTTGACATTGGCACTTGAAAGGACTTATACTTTTCTGATTTAAACCAGTTGTTACAGAACATATTAAACATGCAATATTTACTCACTTCATGAAGGTAAAAATCTAATAATCCCTCAGCTAAAACTATTTGAGAACGCCAAATCATTTTACATTCTTCTTCTTTTCCATTTTCAAGCAAACTCTGGGCAACTTTAAACTGTTTTTTAATATTGCTCATAACATCCACAAAATGGTCTTTTATTTCCTCTGCCGAGAAATGCACCGGAAACGGAATTTTTCGTTTTTCTCTGACATTCTCCGCACGCTTAGAAAGGGATAAGTCTCTGTTTGCCATTTTTATCCCCCTCTCCTACAATTCCGATATAATATTGGCAAAGTTAACATTCAACATTGGAATAGCTCCATATTTTCCTGTAATATATCCTTTTCCAAAATTTTCATCTTTTCGAACATTTTTTATTTCCGCAAGTGAGTATAAATCCGTGTACCGATCAGTTCCTTCCAGTTCTGTAAACCAAATCTGATCCCGCCTAAACAGATCAAGATTCAATAAACCGGTTTCGTGGGTTGTAAAGATAATTTGTGCAAAATTATCTGTGTCACTATTTATAAAAGTTCTAACAAGTTGATATACAATTGATTCATGAAGGCTTGATTCAAGTTCATCGCATATTAAGACTTTGCCATGGACCAGAATATCAATAATCGGACATAGTAACCCAAACAACTTTTTCACTCCCATTGATTCATCTTGCATCAGGTCTGTTTCGAACTTATCATATAAAACTTTCGCTGAAATTGCATTGACTTTCGTTTGCAGCAGCAGGTTTTTGAATTCATCAGAAAGAAACGGAGGAAGATCAGCATCTTCCATCTGTTTTTGATCAATACTAACTTTAATATCCTTTATGCCCATTCCTAAATTCTGCATAAAGGAAAGAACCATTTTCTTGATTTCTTCATTTGTGTTCATTTGGTACAAAGAATAATTCATCCAATTGTCCTGATTGACCGCACTGTATATAACAAGCTCATCACTAAAAAATTTGAACACATCCGAAATTTCTGCAATAGATGTAAAATTTGCCGCACATGAGAGCATAAGCCTGTTTGGCTTTAAAACATCTTTGCATGTTCCAAATTTTCCTTTGAACCTGCTTCCAACCGTATATTCATTTCCTTTTCTGTCAAAGATTTTTGCCTGTCTTCTGTTTGGAAAATAATATAAATATTCTTCATCTACCAAGAGATTTTTTAGAGAAAAACCATATACATATCTGATATTTTTAACTATAAAGTGTATCTGGTACATGCTTTCTTTTCCGGTGCTTTCCAGCTTATGAGGTCTTTGGTTTATTCCCTGTCCGGGTTGGTGATTAATACTGTTAAGAACAAGGTTTTTTACAAAAGAAATTGCATCAACAAAATTACTTTTTCCTGACCCATTTGCTCCATAGATTACAGAAGATTTAAGAACCCTTACCCCTGCTATTTCTTTTGTCTTATCTTCGAATGTTGTATCCGATCCTGCAACCGCAGAGAAAACGATTTTGTCTCGAATAGATTTGTGATTCGAACATGAAAACTCTAACAACACTTACAACACCTCTTTCACTTAAAGTTTTTATATATTATAGCACAGTGTTTTCCATTTAGCAACCGTTTTTGTGCTTTTTTCTTCAAATAAGCGATTAAAATTGTAATACTTATCGCATTCCAAGTTTTCAAAGATCGGCTCATATTACATAGCATATCCTGCCTTATTAGTTTTTAAACACATTATTTTTACACCCATATCGCAAACATATGTCGTAATCGGTTTACACGCAGCATGTAAAAAACACCATTGTGAGCAAAATTTATGCTTTGTAATGATTTTTTAATGCAGGAAGTGGTTTTTATTTAATTTCATATTATGC
>JAJBVU010000094.1 GCA_020859645.1 Eubacterium sp.
TATTATAAATCAAAGCTTATGCCTTAAGCTGTTCTCATTCTTCTTTTAACGATTCAGAGTACTCCTGCACATACAACCAAAGCTCCGCCTAATGTGTAGAAAATCTTAGTACCCATACCGCCGGTTTCGGGAAGGGTTGAGCCTGCGTTGTTTACCACAGTAAGTTCAACCTCACCTGGTGTAGTAAGACCTTCAAGGTAGGTTACTGTATAGCTGTTATCTGCATTGCCGTCGGCATCTGTAACCGTTACGGAACCGTTTGAATTAACCTCAATAGTATAATCTCCGGTTGTGTTGTAGCCTGAAGGAGTTGTTTCTTCTGATAATGTATAGGTTCCTTCGCCTAAGCCAACAAAATAGAAGGTTGATGTTGTATCATCGGCTGCTGTTATTACGTTAGTATCGTCAGCATCTGAGTTAGATGTACGTGTACTGGTTACGTTTCCGTCACTGTCTGTCAGTGTAAAGAAAGCGCCTGTAAGAGCGTCAGCTCCGTCTGTCTTGTTTACCTTAATTGATACTGTATAAAGCTGAACCCTTTCTTCCGCAGTGGTTATAAATTCAGTGTTGTTGGTAGGATCTGAAGAATATGTAGCTTTTACAGTGTTGTATGATGTTTCATAGCCCTCATCGGTAACCTTTGCCGTATATGTAAATGTTACATAACCTCCGGCATAGGTTGTAAAATTATGATAGCTTGAATTTAAGGTTAAAGTAAAGGAAAGAACGCCGCTTACTAATGTCGGAGTTATATTAGATAACCCTGCGGTGCCTCCCGAAGTATCAGACATCACAACGCTGACTGCATCGGTAAGATCTGCATCGTCAATAGTCAGACCCGAAAGTGTATCTTCGATTTTAATAACATATTCCGAATATGCGCTCAGTGTTGAAGGAAGAGTAACCTTTACATTGAAGGTAACCTCTTCGCCTACACCGTAAGCATAATTGTCATTGTTTACATCCTTTGAAATTGTTACAGCGTCTACGGTCTTATTGATTGCTACAGTATCGCCTACAACCGCAACAACGATAGTGTCCTTGGCAACGCCAGAATATGTACCAACTATGAAATAATAGCCGTTGTCGATGTCAGCTGTAGTGTGAGTGTATAATCCCTCTGAATCGGGTCCTGTTACAGTCCATGTAATACCCGTAACACCGCTTGACTGCTGATCGGAAACAATATTATCTGAATTACTGAATATGCCCATCATTATTGTTTTGAGGGCATCTTCATCAACATAGGTTTTTAATGCAGCGGCTACATCTTTCGCTGTTGCAGTACTGCTGTCCAAAACGTCACTGCCTGCTTGAGTATTAATTGCTGCAATTAAAGCTGCCTGTCCTGTTGTTGTTAAAGAGCTGCCCCATTCAATATTTGAAAGAACGCCGTCATTGTCATCGGAGGTGTCGCCTTTAAAAATCTGATATACCTTAAAATAGCCGGTTTCATTTGTGGGAACACCCGAAATTGTTATGCTTGGGCTTCCGTCATGGGTAACATCTGCTATGGCAGTTACTGAAACGGACATAACCGCTAAGGCTAAAGCAAGAATGAGACTTAAAAGTCTTGTTATTTTTTTCATATTTCAATTCTCCTTTCTTTTTGACCCTTTTTTGTGTTTTAAGTGCGTTGGGTCTGTTTTTGAAATACGTCTGCGGCGGTAAAGCTTCTTTTGAAAAGCACCGGGCTTTTCACTTAAATAGTTTTACAGGGCTATGCATCTTCCCTTGAAGAGTGAGGAGCCGCCGCTTTTTCCTCACCCTTCAGGGAAAGACGTTTAAGACCTGTTTTATTTTGTTTTTTCATCCACCTCTCTTTCTTAAAGCGTTTCGCCTTTAATCAGGCTGCTTTGAATATTTTTTTACTTACAAGCAAGACCGCTCCTATTGCCAAAAGAGCCGCTCCCCATAGTCTGAATGTATCTGCGCCCCATCCGCCGGATTCCGGCAAGCTGTAGCCTCTGTCTAAGCCTAAATCGTTACTTGCGCTGACAAGACCTGTCTCCGAAACATTGCTGTAGGAACCCTCCAGCTTTATATAAGCCTGACCGCTTGAGGGCTGAATTGCATATACATAGCTGCCCGACAAAGCGGTTAATGCTTCGGTATCGGTAATTGCCGAAACCAAAATGCCGTCGCTGTCTATGGTTGTGTCGGAGCCCACCTGATATTCAGCTAATTCATATTTCGTCAGGGTTACTGTCTGTGTGTTCTTAAAAGCAACTATATAATATCCGTCAGGCAAGCCGTAAAAGCGGTAAGCCCCGTCAGAATCCGTTACAGTGCTGAAATAGTCGGTATAATCGGCTGTTTCAATAAGCAGATCCTTCGTTGTTACCTGAGTGTAGGCTGTTCCGTCCCATTTATACAGGTCAACCCCTGCATTCGCCAAAAGAATATCGCCGGAATTATAGGTTCCGCTGTGATCATTATCCACAAATGCCCTGCCGCTTATTTCTCTTGAAAGAACTCCTAAGCTTGCATTGTTTGTAAGATTAAACCGGCTTGTTGAATTGACCTTGTTGGTCTTTATGTAAGCCGAATTTATGAATTTATCCCCTGCTGCCGTTTCGGTATTTGCTTCACTGCCGTACTCAGTATAGCCGTAACCGTCACGGCTTTGAACCTCTGCGGAGTGTATGGTGCCTTCAAAAGTCAGTGTCAGCTCTATGGTAGACCCTGCCGGAATTGCCGGATCGCTGCTGCTGCCCTCTATATCAACGCAAATGCCCGTTATATCCTCCGGTGACAAGCCGCTTACTGCGTCTGCCGAGACAGTGGTATTAATGCCCGAGGTGCTGTCTAAAACCCCTGCTTTATAGCCGCTGTATGAATTGCCGCTTATAAAAACTGTGTTTAAATAGCTGTAATTATTTTCATCGCTGTAATATGTCAGAAGATTTTCAATGTCTCCGCCGCTTATCTGAGGTGAAGCGGTGGTGTAATAATAGGTTACGTTCGGAGAAGCCGATGAGCCGCTGACTGTCAGCGTAAGAGATTTAAGTGTAAGCCAAGCGTCATAACCGTCGCTTATCTGAGACATTGCGGTTCCGTTTTCATCTCCGTTATAGGGGAATATGTCAAATATGCTGAAGCTTTCTATATCCGTTGTTTCGCCGTTTGTATAAGATATTTTATAGGTCATGCTGTCGGCGTTAAGCTCAACAATGTCGCTTAGCTTGTTATTTTCTCCTGCGTACTTAACATAGCCTGTAGAGGAAACACTTGTCAAATCTACGGAAACAGCTGTTTCGTTTGCTTCCGATGTGCCGTAGGATGTGTTGTAGTCTCTCAGGTCGTCCTTGCCGGAAATAGTTGCCGTCAGGGTGGAGCTTGCGGAGGTAGCCGTTGTGGTAATTGACGTGTTAAACGAAATATTGCTCAGCTCTACGCCTAAAGGCATATTGTCGATATAAATTGTCATTGTGCTTCCGTCGGCTGAAATAACGGCGTAAAGATAAACTGTGTATGAGCTGAAGGTATATGACGCCGCAAGACTTTGGTCGCTTAATATATCCGAAAGTGAGGTATAGGTTACTCCGTCATAGACATATGAGCCGTCATCCTGCTCTTCAACAGCCGTTATTTTTGTTTTGCCTATTGTTATATCTGCCGATGAAGCCTCAAACCGGAGATTTTCGCTTATTGAAACTGTTGCCTTAAGGCTTGTGGTGTCTCCGCTCGAATATGCATTGTCGGAATAATTTTCAGCCTTTATTCCGCTAAGTATAAATTCCGGCGTATCTCCGTTTGACTTGCTCCAATATGTGCTTGAAGAGGAGATGTTAAGGGTTGACTCATAGCCTGTTATAAGAAGGCTCATTCCTCTTGTGTAGGCGGAGCTTGTACGGGAATAATCATCTTTAGTGTTGTGATAATAAAGAGCCGTACCTGCCTCATCGTCTGTATAGTTATCTGCATATACTGTTTTATAATAGCCGTAGTTTCCCGAATCCGTAACAGTATTTTCATTTTGAACAAGGTAATAGCCTGTGTGTTCGTCTCCCTCATCGTCTGTATATGAAGTGGATTTGGGGCTTAAATAGCTGACGCTTGAGTTATCCTCTCCCGAAGAGGTTGTAAACCAGCTTGAGGAATAGAACTCGGAGTCATCATAGCCGCCCTTTGAGTTATAATATACGCCGCCGTTGTTTTCCGCTATGGCATAACGGCTTGTTTCATAAGCCGAGCTGTCATAATACATAGGCTGATGCTCCTGCGGAAAACCGCTTATATATGTCCACACTCTCGACTGGTTCATAGTGCAGTAGACATTGTTCAGAGTGCTGTCTCCGTTTTCGTCCGTTGCTTTAACGGTAACGGGCAGTCTGAAAGCCGCATAGTTGCCCTGCTTAATATAGGCATTTCTTATTTCCATATAAATGCCCACACAGGTTAAGCCGTCATCTTTAAGAGCGTCAAGAGAAGTATAAAATCTAAGAGTTGATGTATCTTCTCTTACTGATTTCATATATTCGAAAGTGCTGTCGTCTGTGGAGTCATAGCCATTTTTATATGCAGTGTCTCCCACATAAAGGAAGTTGATTTTGCCTTCCTCCCCCAGCATATCATATGTATCGCCGTAAACGGTTTTCTTCGCCGCATACCCTGCTTCGGGCTCTCCTGCCACTTCAAAAGCCGCACTGTCGAAAATCTGAAGAAGATTTGCCGCTGTCAGAATATGGTCTGTACCTGTTACGGAAATAACCGCTCCCCAAAGGTCGATGGTTTCTCCTGCCACTGCGCTGGCGTCATGATCCGAGCCGTAGGTACTCCATTTTGTGCCCATAAACATTTCCTGAGAGCTTGTTATGTCTATGTCTATAAGATTGCCCTCAGAGTCTCTCAAATAGCCGTCGCTGTCATAATATCCGCCGTTTGAGGTGTCAATGCGGTTCATAAAGCTGTTATATTTAAGAGTATTTATTGCGGTGCTTATGTCAACAGTTTCGGCAGTCTCTTTTTCCGAAGCCGCTGTTGATTCGGAACTTCCGCCTGCGTTGGCTGCGGCATTTGTAAGGGAGGTAACCGTTCCGTCCGAAACAGAAGCTGTCAGCGTAAGACTTGTTGTTGAAGCATTTACGTTTTCAGGCAGGGGAACCAATACCTGGAAGTAGCCTGCGGAATAGCAGAAGAGGTAGTTTGCATATTCCTCCACAGTGGTTGACGAACCGCCGTTGTTTATGGGGAAGCGGTGTGTCAGGAAGGGGTAAGTTCCCGATGTTACGGAGGGCCATGTGGTTTTATATGTGTCAAAGTCGAAGGTATAAAGAGAAACGGTAACAGGATAGGAGGACGTAAAATCGTTATAATCCATATCCTCTGCGGAGGTTATTTTTTTATCCTCCGAAACATACCACTTTCCGCCGTAGAAGCATTCCTTTGCGTCAGCGGCGCCCCCTGTTTTTGTATCATCAAGCATAAAGTTTGAGGCTGAGCTGTTATAGGGGCCTACATTTCTGGCGTGGTTTGTTCTGTTGTTGGCGTCGTCCCAGTCTATGTTTCTTTCCCAGTTTCCGTAGCCGTCTGTATAGGTTGTATCGCCTACAATTTGGGTTGTTTGTGAGGTTGCGTTTGAGTTTGACCTGTAGTCCCAAAGGATCGGGGTCATTTGATAGTCGCTTTCCTCTTCAGAAGCGGAGCTTTCCGGCGCTGTTGTTGTAAGGGATATGCCGTAAAGACCGTAAGTAGCCGCCGAATAAGACGAATTGCTTGAGCTGCACCGGAATATATATGTACCTGCCGACAAGCCGGAATATGTTAAAACATAGCTTTTTTGACTCTGAACCAGAGTATATCCGCTGCCGTAGCTGCCGTCTGAGCTTACAAGCTCTGCATATCTGGTACCGTCTGTATAAAGCCAAACATTTATAACCGCATCTGTAACCCCGTCGGGAACGGTAACCGTAATCGTACGATTGCTTTTGCTTGCATATACCGAGGTTGTATAATTTCCCACACCATCAAGAGTTTCTGTGTAAGAGCTTGTGCCGGTCAGTTTGACAGTACTGCCCAATGTAAATACAGCAGTGCCGCTATAGGTTACAGAAGAAGAGCTTTCATTGCTGCTTGTTGTGGCTCCGCCGTAAGCATAGTTAATTGAGCTTATTTCCGTTGAGTTTTCTGTGTAGTCGCTTTCGGAGCCGGGGAAGTAAACATAAGCCTGTGTAATAAAAGCGGTTGTAACTGTGTAAGAAACTGTTATGTTTGAAATTCCCTTGCAGTCCGCCGCACTCTGCATAGTCAAATAGTATAAGCCCGTAGAGCTGTTATAGGTCAAATATTCCGAATCAAAATCGCAGGATTGTGTGCCGCTGCTGGGAAAGCCCTTGCTTGTATCAATATCCCCGTCCTTAACCAAATAATAATAACGGTCTGATGTTGTTTGCGATGTTGTTATGGTAAGGGTTCCGCTTGCTTCTGAATCACTTACGGGAATTAATATTTGAGAGCCCGTATACATTCTCAAATTGTCCGAAGAGCCTACAGCCGGATAGTATGAACCCACAGCGGCGCCGATAATGCCCTCTGCTGTGTTTTCTGAAGTGAGACACAGTCCCAGTCCCTGTTCTCCTGTTTCACTGCCTGCCGTAAATGTCCACGCCTTTGTGCCTTCTAAAACAGAAATCAGATTTCCGCCTGTGTCCTCAGTGGTATATTCAGTAGAGGATTCGCTTAAGCTTACATAATCGCTCACAGAACCGGAGGAGTTCGCCAAGTCTGCTTCTGATGCCGTTATTGCAAAGATACCGCTGTCAACGCCGAGAACCTCCGAAACCGCTTCGGTTAAATCTTCACCGGTTCCGCTTGTCAGCAGCACTGCCATAACAACCGAGGTTGTCTGAACAGAAACCCCTTCTTCGCTTTCCGTATTGTCTGATACTTCTGCTGCTTCCGTTTCGCCTTCTGTGCTGTAAGAAGCGGCTAAATCCGCACTGCTTGCACTAATGCCCGATGCCGCATTTGAGTTATACTCCGAATATTCAAGGCTTGAAAGGTCGGTGCCGTTAACGGTTCCCGAAAGGGCAAGATTTAAGTTCAGGGTTGTTTCGCCTACAGGCAGTTCAAGCCCTTTAAGCCCTTTTCCCGTTGTTCCGTCGGTGTCGTCTCCCAAAAGCTGAAGAGTAACGCCATAGCCCAGCATTCTGCCGTAAAGTGTGTTTTTGCTGCTTGACGCAGAGGTTGCTTCCTGACCTGTGGATAAGTCAAAGGTGGAAAGATAAGAAAGGCTTTCATTTCTCCCCAGCTGTATATTATAGCTTGCTTTGGCTGAAACAGTCACAACCTCGTTGGGCTTGTCGGTGTTTCCGTCATTGCTTGTGCCTACAGTTTTTGAATTAACTGCGCTTGTATCGGCTGTGTTTACGCCGAGAATTTCATAGCCGTCCCCTGTTTCCTTTTCGGTTACGTTATAGTTTGAAAGATTATCGGGGTTGTTATAGAAATAAGCCGAAAGCTTAGGTCTGAAGGTATCGCCGTTTTTACATGCCATAACATAAACCCCTACGGGAAGAGGAACCTGCGATTGACCCTCGCCGGTAATAGTCTCTATTTTGCCCGATGAATCTGTGGGAATATCCTGAAGAGGAATAGACGCCACAAGCCTCTGACAGTTTACGCCTATGTCATTAACGTCTATAGAGCCGTTTATAAGAAGAGTCTCTATTTCCGCCTGAATTTCTTCATCAAATACGGTTGTGTCCGAAACATCATATTTATAAGCATTGCTTTCGTCATAGGTGCCGCTGTCGGTATAAACAAGGGCGTCGCCTGCCGAGTCATAGCTTAAGGTGCCGCTGCTGCCCCCGCTGCCGTAAATAAGGTCGTTTACGGAAACTGTGTTTGTACCGCTTGCTGCGTCGGAACGGCTTCGATATTTATTGCCGCTGCTGTCCTCATACATAAGCAGACACTCTATAGGCTCGCCGTAGGCGTTTTTATAAGCGTTTCCGCTGCTGTCTTTGGGTATGTAAAGATATTCTATATAATAATCCTCGGCATAATTAAGCCAGGTCATATTGCTTGTTACACCGCTGACATTTATGTCAAAACGGGCTTCAGCCAAGGATTTATATATTTCCGCCGTAATTACGAGATTTTCGCCGTCGGTAGAAACAGAGCTGCTTGTTCCTCTTGCTCCGAAATAAATTCTCGGCTCGTATTTTATTGTGTCAAAGGTTCTGACAACGCCGTTTGAATCCCCTGTGTCGTCGCCGCCTACATATGTTTTTCCGTTTGCGGCGGTGCAGGTTTCAGATTCTGTGTCTTCATCGTCAAAATATGACGTGCCGTCAACTATGCTTGCTTTTCCGTCGGCTTCATCGGTGCTGTTTGCATAAATCGAAAAGTCATTTATATAGCCGCCGTAAATCTTAGCCATTATATAGCAGACCGTACTGTCATAAGCGTCCGTAACAGATGAAAAAACAGAGTATTCGGTGCCGTAAACTGTGCCTGCCGTACCTGTTTTAGAGCCGTCATAATCCGAAAGGATTTTAACCTCTGTAAGGTTTCCTCTGTGGAAGTCCCCTTCTTCATCCTCCGAAACAAGAGACATCCACATTTCCGTTTCGGAAACTCCGCTTGTATCCGTAAGGGCGCATTCCATTTTTATTTCAAGCTCCTCTTCCGAACCCAAAAGCTCGCTGAGAAGAGCCGTTTCACCTGTTTCTTCATATACATAATATGCAGGTGTTTCCGTACCGCCGGCAGTTATTTCAACACCTGCCGATGTATATGCCGCAGCGGTTACCTTCTTAAAATATATATCCGTAAAGGCATATAAACCGCTGTAATATCCGCCGTAATAGTCATTTACATAATCCAGTATATCGTTTTTTCCCGAATAGCCGGAATTTATTTCGGCTTCAAGAATATAATCCGAGCCGTTAAATGTATAGTAAGGCTGATATTCTATAATCGTCTGATTGTCGTCAAGAGTAACAGCCGTTGTTTCGTTTGTAAATATAAAATTGTCTTTATCATCGGCAGCCCCTGTGTCAGACATTGTTATTGTAACAACAGGGTCGTCCGTTTCATTTCCGTTTGAAAGTGAAATATTAAGCAGCGATACAAGGTTAATTGTAAGGGTGCTTCCGGAAACAGTCTCGTCTGTAAGAGAAGATGTATCGGCTTCTTCCGTTTCCTCCCCCTCAGAGGTATCTGTGCCGAGGGCAGAGCCGGAGGTTTCGTCCTCTTCTTCCGAAGAAGAGCCGCCGTCCGAAGTCTCTTCATCGTCGCTGCTTTCATAACATTCTTCTGTGTGTGTATGCTCCTCAAGACCGCATATAAGCACTCTTTCGGTCGTTACGGAAGAGCCTTCCGCTTCAACAGCCGAGCCGGATAATATTTCTTCCGCTTCAGCCGCAATTATTTCCATTGCTTCCTCGGCGGTTATTTGGTTTCCTTCACTGTCATAATAAACCGTTTCATAACATTCTTCGGAGTGGGTGTGTTCTTCAAGACCGCAGGTGGCTACTGTAAGGGTTATTGCAGGGAGAATAAGCATATATGTAGTAACAAAAACCACAATCATAGCTAAAGCCATGACAATTCTCTGCCAAAGTCTGCGTCTTTTCCTTTTTAATTTTCGGGAAGGATTCTCAAAATCAGCCACTTTTTCCAACTCCTTTCCTGTTATAATAAAATCTGCTTCTTTATAACAAGCGCTCCCTGCTTTTTGTATATTTCCGATAACAACCTTTCATTAGATTATAGCACTTTTATGAGAAAAGTACAAGATTTTATTCATAAAAATTAAATTATTTTGCGCATTTTTTCTGATTTTTATTTGCTGCCGTCACGCAGTTTTGACATATGCTTTC
>JAJBVU010000021.1 GCA_020859645.1 Eubacterium sp.
GCTCATTTTTAAAATGATTCGTTTTTCATTTTGTGTGCAAATTTCCAGAAGTTCATCAAAATCGTGTCTATAATCTGTGGGTTTATAAAATATATTGCCGACAAGAATTTCATCAACAGTCACTTCCAATACATTTGCAATTCTTATAAGAACATCAAGACTCGGCTTTTTTGTGCCGCTTTCTATGTAACTTATATAAGGAACAGATACATTGCTGCCTTCAGCAAGCTTTTCTTGGGTAATTGAGCAACGTAAACGTATTTCTTTAATTCTTTTGCCTATTAATTTATAATCTGTCATAACAGCTCACCTCCTTTCTCCTGTTTACGGGAACATAAACTGCCGGCTTTTAAACAGACGAACATTTATGTTTTTAGCCTTATATAGATATGTTGATTTAAAAACTAAAGAAACAGTAGGAAGTATACCAAGTCAAAGCAATTATGAAGCTTATGTTGAATATGCTAAAAAAATCTTTGAAGCAGAAAGCATAGATGAAGTAACCGAAATGCAAAGTACACTGCTTGCCTCTGTTTCAAACTACTTTGAATTGATTGAAAAAGAGTATTTAAAGCATACCATAGGTTTCGTATAACTGCGGCAGTAAGAGGAATTTATTCTCGGTTGCCGTACTCTTTCGGCTTCGTCCCCCCCTACCCCTTTCCGCTTTAAAATATTACCAATACAAAAAGAGAATGAATGCCGAAAAGCTTCATTCTCTCTTTTTTATTGCCTTTAGTTATCAGTCTTTACTTTAAAGCTATTAATCTTTAAAGTATCTGTCTAAAAGACCCTTGAAAGCACAGCCGTGTCTCGCTTCGTCCTTAGCCATTTCGTGAACAGTGTCATGAATTGCGTCATAGCCAAGCTCTTTAGCTCTCTTAGCAAGGTCGACCTTACCCTGGGTTGCGCCGTTTTCAGCCATATATCTGAGCTCAAGGTTCTTCTTTGTAGAGTCCGTAACAACCTCTCCCAAAAGCTCTGCGAATTTAGCTGCGTGTTCAGCTTCTTCATAAGCTGCCTTCTCATAGTAAAGACCAACCTCGGGGTAGCCCTCTCTGTGAGCAACTCTTGCCATAGCAAGATACATTCCAACCTCAGTACATTCACCTGCGAAGTTATCTCTTAAGCCCTGAACAACCTCTTCGTCAAGACCCTGAGCAATACCAACCTTATGCTGGTCAGCCCAAACAAGCTCTTCGTCTAAGGGTTCTTCCTTAAACTTTGAACCGGGAACTTTACACTGAGGACAAAACTCGGGGGCTTCTGTTCCGATGTGAACATATCCGCAAACGGGACAAACAAATTTTTTCATAATAATTTACCTCCATTATTCGTAATTGTTTTTGTTTAGAACTAAGTTTCATTAGGTTATGAATATATTATAATACATACATTTTAATCTGTCAATAAATATTTTTTAAATTTTTCATTTTTAGCTGCTGCTAACCTTTTTACTTCAAAAGCACCTGACTGCGGTAGTCCTTCGGTGACACGCCGTATTCCTTTTTAAAGGCTCTGTAAAAAGCAGTATAGTCCGAAAAGCCGAATTTTTCAGCCACAAGGGTAATAGGCTCTCCGGCAGCTATTGCGGAACGGCAGGCATTCAGTCTCTTCTTTATTATATATTGGTGCAGGGATATTCCCAAAGCGTCCTTGAAAATATGCGAAACATAATACTTGCTTACGAAAAAATGCTCTGCTATCTGCTCAAGCGTCAAGTCCTCTGTTATGTTTGCGTTTATATATTCAAATACAAGCTCGATTAACTCTTTCTGGGGCGGTGAATTTATTTTATTGCTTTTTTCGTAAATTATACGGTTGATTTTCAAAAGAACGGTTAATATATGGTTAATACAGGTGACGTTTTTAAAGGGAAGATTTTCGTTGTTTTCCTGCCAAAGATCCAAAAGACTGCCGAAAAGATCGTTAAAAGAAAAATAGTCTACGTGAAAACGATATTCCTTGTTTTCCTTTGCAAACTCAAAGCCGAAAAAGACTTCGGGAAAAATCTGCGACATTTTATCAAGCAGGTCCTTATGAAGCCACAAAACAAATCTTCGGTAAGGCACTTTTTCATCTATTGTTTTGGGGTGGTGAACAGTATTAGGCGGAATCATCAGAAAGTCCCCGGCTTTAAGGTCATAAAGCTGATCTTCAACGGAATAAACAACATTTCCTTCAAGAAAAAAATAACACTCATAGTGAGAGTGACAGTGTGAAATAATGTTTCCTATTTTTAAATCCTTATAATAAAAGCATTCAAAATCCCCCGAATTAAGCTGCTGGCGTCTTATAAAGGAAATAGCAGATTTGTGTTTCGTCTTATTTGCCATAAAATCGCTTCCTTCTTTGTGAATTATTAACAAAAAACCAATATCTATTAAAATTATTATATAACAAAACAACAACTTTTGCAAGGTTTTAAACAACTAAAACAATGTTTTTATGAACAAATTACATATATAATCATTATAAAAGAAGTTACGGAAAAAGGCAGTGTTTCTGCCAAATCCGAAAGGAGGAATTTTTATATGAAACTGTCATTTAGGTGGTACGGCGAGGACGACAAGGTAACGCTTGAAAACATCAGACAAATCCCCGGAATGGAATCCATTGTTACGGCGGTTTATGACGTGCCCGTAGGCGAGGTTTGGAGTGAAGAAAGCATTGCAAAGCTTAAAAAGCTTGTGGAGGACGCAGGTCTTTCATTCGACGTTATCGAAAGCATACCCGTTCACGAGGATATTAAGCTGGGGCTTCCCACCCGTGACCGCTATATCGACAACTACTGCGAAAACATAAGACGTGTGGCAAAAGCCGGAATTAAGTGCATCTGCTACAACTTTATGCCTGTTTTCGACTGGACAAGAACCCAGCTTGACCACGTTCTGCCCGACGGCTCAACCTCCCTTGTTTATTATCAGGAGCAGGTTGACAAGGTGAACCCCCTGGAAAGCGACAGCGACTTAACTCTTCCCGGTTGGGACGCAAGCTATTCAAGAGAAGAGCTTAAGGACGTTGTGGCAAAATACAACGCTATGAGTGAAGAGGATTTATGGGCTAACCTTAAATATTTCCTTGAAAGAGTTATTCCCGTTGCGGCTGAATGTAACGTAAATATGGCTATTCACGAGGACGACCCCTGTTGGAGCATTTTCGGACTGCCCCGAATAATTGTTGACGAAGCAAGCCTTGACAGGTTCTTGTCCCTTGTAGACGATGTTCACAACGGAATTACACTTTGCACAGGCTCTTTGGGCTGCTCAGCCAAAAACGATGTTGTTAAAATGGCTGCAAAATACGCTAAAATGGGCAGAATACACTTTGCCCACTTAAGAAACGTAGCTGTCCTTGACAACGGCTTCGAAGAAAGAGCCCACCTTTCAAAATGCGGCTCTCTGGATATGTACGCTATTGTAAAGGCTCTCTATGACAACGGCTTTAAGGGCTACATAAGACCCGACCACGGCAGAATGATCTGGGGCGAAACAGGCAGAGCGGGCTACGGACTTTATGACAGGGCTTTAGGCGCAGCCTACATAAACGGTCTTTGGGAAGCCTGTGAAAAACAGGACATTAAAAACAATTATTAAAAGGAGGTAAATTTTTATGGATTTATGCTTTGGAACTAATCTTGAAGGAAAGGTAGCTGTTGTAACAGGCGCAGGAGGTGTTCTCTGCGGAATGTTTGCCAAAACTCTTGCCAAAGCCGGAGCAAAGGTTGCTCTTCTCGACCTTAATCTTGAGGCTGCCGGGGCAGTGGCTTCCGACATAATCGCTTCGGGCGGAACCGCAAAGGCTTATAAGGCAAACGTTCTTGAAAAGGACTCGCTTAAGGAGTGCCACACCGCTGTTTTAGAGGATTTCGGAAAGTGCGACATACTTATAAACGGAGCAGGTGGAAACAACCCCAGAGCCAACACCGACAAGGAATATTATTTCGACGGAGACATTGACTCAGACACAATTTCATTTTTCGACCTTGACAAAAGCGGCATAGAGTTCGTATTTAACTTAAACTTCGTGGGAACTCTTCTCCCCACACAGGAATTTGCAAAGGATATGCTTGGCAGAAAGGGCTGCAACATTCTCAACATTTCCTCAATGAACGCCTTTACACCTCTTACGAAAATACCGGCTTACAGCGGAGCAAAGGCAGCTATAAGCAACTTCACACAGTGGCTTGCGGTACACTTCTCAAAGGTAGGTATCAGAGTAAACGCTCTTGCGCCCGGCTTTTTCGTAACAAATCAAAACAGACGGCTTTTGTTTAACGAGGACGGAACCCCTACCCCCAGAACAGAAAAAATTTTAGCAGCTACCCCTATGGGCAGATTCGGCGAAGCGGAAGAGCTTAACGGAACCCTTCTTTTCCTGTTAAACAACGAAGCCGCCGGCTTTATAACAGGCGTTGTAATACCCATTGACGGCGGATTTTCAGCTTACTCCGGCGTATAATCGAAAGGGGGATGTTGTATAAATGAAAGTTTTTAAAAAAATTTTAACGGCAGCCTTAGCCTCGGCTCTGTGCTTCGGCGTCTTGACAGGCTGCGGTTCAACTGAAAGCAAGAGAATTATAAGAATAGGTCACAATCAGTCACAGGAACACCCCACCCACATCGGTCTTTTGGCTTTTGAAGAGTTTATAGAAGAAAAATTAGGCGACAAATATGACGTTGAGGTTTATCCCAGCGAGCTTTTGGGCTCTCAGACAGATATGGTTCAGCTTACACAGACAGGGGCTATCGACTTCTGCGTAGCAAGCAACGCCATTTTGGAAACCTTCAGCAAAAACTACGAAATATTCAATCTGCCCTATCTTTTCGCAAGCTCAGAAAGCTATCATGCCGTTATGGACGACACCGAAATAACGGACCAGCTTTTTAAGTCAACGGAAAAAGCAGGCTTTGAAGCCGTAACCTGGCTTGACGCAGGAACGAGAAATTTCTACACAGTTTCAAAGCCAATCGAAAGCCCCGAGGATCTCAAGGGTCTTAAAATAAGAGTTCAGCAGTCTCCTACAAACGTTGAAATGATGAGACTTTTGGGCGGTTCGGCTACACCTATGGGCTTCGGCGAGGTTTACACTGCTTTGCAGTCAAAGATAATTGACGGCGCTGAAAACAACGAGCTTGCCTTAACGGATAACGGTCACGGCGAGGTCTGCAAGTATTATTCATATGATATGCATCAAATGGTGCCCGATATTCTCATCGGCAACTACAGCTTCTTAAACGATCTGCCCGAGGACGAGCGTGAAATCTTCGAGGAAGGCTTTAAGCTTATAAATCAGGTCCAGCGTGAGGAATGGACCTCCGCCGTAGAAGCAGCCAAAGACAGGGCTCAAAATGAAATGGGCGTAACCTTTAACTACCCCGATCAGCAGCCCTTTGTAGACGCCTGTGCGCCTCTTCATGAATCGGTGCTTGAAGGAAACCCCGACATTGTACCTATTTATGAAGCAATTCAAGAGTACAACGAAAAATTAGGCTAAGGAGGGGTATAACATTATGGATAAAATAAGAACAGGACTTAACAAATTTTTAAACCTTCTTGCAGGCATATCCTTCGCCGCAATGGTTCTTCTTACCTGTTGGCAGGTATTCACAAGATATATACTTCAAAACCCCTCTTCATGGTCAGAGGAGCTTGTTTCTTACCTTTTCGCATGGATGGCTCTTATAGGGGCTTCTGTTGTCACAGGTGAGAGAGGCCATATGAACATTCCCGTACTTGTTGAAAAATTCGGACCTGCCGGAAGAAAGGTCTTAGCTGTTTTTTCTGAGGTCATTGCCTTTGTATTCGCCGCTGTTATTCTTGTTTACGGCGGTATTCAGATTACGGTTTTGGCTATGGGTCAGCTTACATCTTCATTAGGCGTTGCAATAGGCATATTCTACATTGTTTTGCCTCTTTGCGGAGTTTTGAATATGATTTATGCCCTGCTTAATATAATCGATATTTGCAGGGGGAAGGAGGTTTAATTTATGGCTTTACAGGCTCTTGTTATAATTTTATTGGTGCTTTTTGTTTTGCTTGCACTGGGCGTTCCCATTTCATACGCTATAGGAATTTCAGCCCTTGCGGCAATTGTTCAGACAATGTCCTTAGACGTTTCCGTTGTAACCGCTGCTCAGAGAACCTTCGTAGGTATGAGCAAGTTCAGCTTAACGGCTATCCCCTTCTTCATTTTGGCAGGCAACCTTATGAACCAGGGCGGAATTGCAAAAAGACTTGTTGATTTCGTAAATGCTCTTTTGGGCAGACTTCCCGGTTCACTTCTTGTAACAAACGTAGGGGCAAACGCCCTTTTCGGCGCAATCTCCGGCTCAGCTTCCGCAGCCGCTGCGGCAGTAGGAAATATGGTCAGCGAAGGCGAGGAAGAACAGGGCTATGACAAGGCTCTCTGTGCTGCGGCAAACGGCGCTTCCGCTCCCTCGGGACTTTTAATCCCTCCCTCAAATGCTCTTATTACTTATTCACTTGTTTCCGGCGGAACATCCGTAGCAGCCCTTTTCCTTGCAGGCTACATTCCCGGAATTATATGGGCTGTATGCTGTATGGTTGTAGCAGTAATTTTGGCTAAAAAGAAGGGCTATGTAGGGGCAAAGGGTTCCTTCAGCTTCGCAAGACTGGGCAAGGCAACCTTAAGAGCTATTCCGGCTTTATCACTTATAGTTGTGGTTATCGGCGGCATCGTCGGCGGCATATTCACCGCTACCGAAGGCTCCGCAATCGCCGTTGTTTACGCCCTTATTTTGGGTCTGCTCTACAAAAACATTACATGGCAGTCATTTAAGGAAATTATGGTAGAAAGCGCTAAAATGAGCGGTATGATTGTCTTTCTTATAGGTGTTTCAAACATTTTAAGCTGGGTTATGGCGTTTACCCAAATTCCTCAGGCAATTTCAGCCGTTCTTTTGGGAATTACGCAAAACAAGTACATTCTCCTTCTTATTATGAATGTAATTCTCCTTGTTGCAGGTACATTTATGGACGTAACCCCGGCAATCCTTATTTTCACTCCCCTATTCCTGCCTATTGCCGAAAGCTTCGGAATGAGCCCCGTTCACTTCGGACTTATGCTTGTTTATAACCTCTGCATAGGCAACATCACTCCTCCTGTAGGCAACACACTTTTCGTTGCAATAAAGGTAGGAAAAACAACTCTGGCAAAAACCCTGCCCTATATGCTCCTTTTCTACGGCGCAATTATCTTAGGTCTTTTGGCAGTAACCTATATCCCTGCCGTAAGTATGATTTTGCCCCAAATAGCAGGTCTCGGCTGATAAATATTTCAGCATAAAAAATTTTAACATAACCGACCCTAAATTTTATTGTTTTCGGTCGGTTATGTTTACTTCTTTAACCTTTTCACAAAATTTTTGCACCAATTTTAAAAAAGCTCTTGACTTTAGCCCAAAACAATGCTAAAATACATATTGTTTGCTGAAGTGGCACAGGGGTAGCGCAACGCATTGGTAGTGCGTAGGTCGGCGGTTCAATTCCGCTCTTCAGCTTGAAAAAAGTCCCGAAAATATCACGTTTTCGGGGCTTTTTTGTTTGTCCTGCGGCAAGAAAAAAAGCAAAACAATCAATTAAGTCAAGAATTTCATTTAGTCGGCAAATCGGTTTTTCGGAAAATTCTCATAAGAAGAAATACCGCAGCTATGGCAAGGACGATTTCGGCACAGGTTTGAGCATAGGCAAGACCGTACATAGGAAAAAGCTTATTAAGTATGAACAGTGCAGGAATTTCCAAAACAACCTTTCTCAAAATTGCAAATATAAGGGAAGCCGTTCCCATACCGCAGGCTTGAAAAACACCTACTGCCAAAAAGTCGATATTCAAGAAAACAAGACCTATGCACATTCCGTGAAGGAAGCGGCTGCCGTAGGCAACAACCTCTTCGTTTTTCATAAAAAGACCGATGAGAAATTCTGAGCCGAAGAAATAAAACAGGCTCATTAAAAGAATGAAGGAAATGCCTATTTGAGCGGTGAAGGTCACAGCCCTTTTCATTCGGGTACGGTTTCCGCTGGCGAAATTATAGCCCACCAAAGGCATAACCCCCTGAGAAATGCCCATTGATATATACATAGGAATCATATTTATTTTCTGGGTTATTCCCATTGCCGCAACGGCGTTTGTACCGTAGGCTGAAGTGAAATTATTCAGTATAGTCATTCCCGTTACGTTTAAAAGGTTTTGAATTGCTGCGGGAATACCCACTGCGCAAATACGCTTGAGAATTAAGGGGTCGAAGGAAAATTCCTTGGGGTTGATGCACACAAAGGTTTCCTTTCGGCGTACTCTAAGCAATACAAAGAAGTAGCAGCAGGCGGCGCAGTTTGAAATAAACGTGGCAAGTCCGGCTCCGGCTGCACCCATATTTAAGCCGAAGGGCAAAATAAAAATCGGGTCGAGAACTATGTTTAAGAGACAGCCGCTGATTGTACCTAAACCGGCATGGAATGAAGAGCCTTCCGCACGAACCAAATTAGCGGTCACTACATTTAAGATTGCCGGAATTGCACCGCAGACCGTTGTCCAACGGAGATACTGCCAGGTGGCTGCGGCTGTGTCGGGAGCAGTTCCCAAAATTCCCAAAAGCTGTTTGTGAAAAACAAGAGCCGAAAGTGAAAACAGAGCCGAAAAGCCCAAAGCGCAGTAAAAGCTGACAGCGGAGCTTTTTCGAACGGAGGCATATTCCTTTTGACCCAAATAACGGCTCATAAGGCTTGCTCCCCCTACCCCGAACAGGTTTATAACGGCGTTGAATGCCAGAAGAACCGGAGCCGCCAAGGTTACAGCCGCATTTTCAGTAGGGTCGTTCAACATTCCTACAAAGTAGGTGTCGGCTAAGTTGTAAATTACCATAACAAGAGAGCTGATTACCGTAGGAACAGCCATTTTCATAACAGCCTTCGGAATAGGCATTCGCTCAAACAATTCTGTTTTTTTGTTGTCAATCGACATTTCCTTTTCACTTGCCATATAAAACACTCTTTTCTTACATCATAACAATTTTTCCAAAAGGTAATATATTCCTTTTTCCCACTCCACAAAACCAACCTTTTTATAGCCTCTGCCGAAATATAAGGACTGCGCCGCAGAATTAAGGCTGTAAACATCGAGACGCACCGCTTTCACATTCGATCTTCGAAGCTCTTCCTCTATGTAGTCAAGGGTTTCGGCGGCTATGCCTCTGTGCTGAAAAGCCGGATTTACACACAATCTGTGAATAACACGAAAATCACCGCCTGTATATTCCCAGCTTCCGTTTTGATAGTCCTCTTCGGATTTTTTGTTTACGGCATATACTATTGCAATATGATTTTCAAGCACTCCAACATATAACTGTTGCTTTCCTATATCATCAAGAAAATTTTCTCTTGCAGGGTAAAAATCATCCCACTGGAAGTTATTGTTTTCCTGCATTTTATGAACAGCAGCCTTCACTAAGCCGCATATTTCGTCTATATCATTTTCTGCCGCCAATCTGTAAATCATACTTTTCCTCCTTTATTATGACACACTTCAACTTCCGATTTTTTATTTTACAGTTCCCCAATAAACCGAAAGCTGTTTTTTTGTCTTTCAAAAAACAGCCAACAGCAATTCTGTTTTAAATCACTTCATATATGTTTTTCAGCAGCCAAACTCGCAAACGCTTCGCTTTTTGCTTGTATCCCTCGCTCCGCTCGGTCAATTCCGATTTGTCTGTCTGTTTTTCAAAAAAAGTATAACACAAAAAAAGCCTTAAATCAACACTGTTTCAGAACAGCTGAGGCTTAAAAAGGAAAACTTTAACAA
>JAJBVU010000183.1 GCA_020859645.1 Eubacterium sp.
GTGTGTTATAATAAATATAATGTATCATATGTGTTAAGGAAACCATACTTTTTTATAAGGAGGAAGTAAATTATGGCAAGTGCAAGAGTACATTACAGAAATAAAGCTAAGGAAGCAAAGGAAGCTCCCAAGAGAAACTGTGTTGTTATTGCTAAAAAGGATAAGTCAAAGGTAGTTGTTGCCCTTTGCGCAGCAGTGGGAGCAGTTTTCATTAACGGTCTCTTAATGGGCTTTATCGCAGGAAAGAATTCCTGATTTTATCTGATTTATTTCATTACGGCATACAGCTTTGCTATGCCGTATATTTTTTCATTGAAAGGAAAGAGCTTAAATGAAGTTAGGTATTGTAGGTCTGCCCAATGTGGGAAAAAGCACTCTTTTTAATTCCCTGACAGGAGGGGGAGCCGAAGCAGCTAACTATCCCTTCTGTACAATCGACCCCAACGTAGGGGTTGTAGCCGTTCCCGACAAGCGGCTTGATGTTTTGGGCGATATGTATAAAACCAAAAAGATTACCCCGGCGGTTATTGAATTTGTGGATATTGCAGGGCTTGTTAAAGGGGCTTCAGCCGGCGAGGGCTTAGGCAACAAGTTTTTGTCACACATAAGAGAGGTTGACGCAGTTGTTCACGTTGTGCGCTGTTTTGAGGACTCAAATATCGTTCACGTGGCGGCGAAGGTTGACCCCATAAGCGATATTGAAACAATCGACCTTGAGCTTATGCTGTCGGATTTGGAGATTGTTGAAAGACGTTTGGCGAAAACCGCTAAACAGGCTATGTCGGACAAGAGCCTTAAAAAAGAGGTTGATGTTCTTCAGAGAATAGAAAAAGCCCTTAAGGACGGAGTTTCGCCCAGAAAGGTTGAGCTTTTGGACGAAGAGGAAGAAGAAATCGTCAAAAGCTTTAATCTTCTGACCCTTAAGCCTGTTCTCTACGCCGCAAACGTAGACGAGGACTGCCTTACGGACGGCGGCGAAAACCAATATACCGAAGCGGTAAGAAAGCACGCAGCGGAAAACGGAGACGGAGTTTTTGTTATCTGTGCTAAAATAGAAGAGGAAATTGCCGGGCTTGACCCCGAGGAAAAGGCTGAGTTTTTAGAGGAACTGGGTCTTAAGGAAAGCGGTCTTGACAGGCTCATTTCCGCAAGCTATGACCTTTTGGGGCTTATAAGCTATTTGACAGCCGGCGAAAAGGAGTGCCGTGCATGGACTATTACCAAAGGCACAAAGGCACCTCAGGCGGCAGGAAAAATTCACTCTGATTTTGAAAAGGGCTTTATAAGAGCCGAGGTTGTTACATATGACGAGCTTGTTAAGCTTGGGTCTGTAGCGGCGGCTAAGGAAGCCGGAGTTTACCGCAGTGAAGGCAAGGACTATGTCTTTAAAGACGGAGACGTAGTTTTATTCAGATTTAATGTGTAATTAAAAATTATAGTTTGGAAGTGCTGATTATGTATGTTTTTAAACCGATAGATCTCGAAAAAGCCGATTTTGCCGCTTTTGCGGAAAAATACGGCTTCGGTGGCGATGTAGTTTTAAAATATGTTATTTTTTCTCTTATAAGAGATGAAAATATATTTTCCCTGAGCTGTGAAAAGGGGCTTATGAAAAAAGAGTCAAGTCTTTTTAAGCTTGCAAACAGGGATATTAAAGAGGTTTTGGATAAGTACGAAAAATTTAAGGCTGACAGTATTTTTTATGAATACGAACCTCTTAAGCCCTGTGAAAGCGATATTTTTGATAAGCTCAGTTTTTCGAATGCCGAGGATTTAACTGAAAAGCTCAGTAAATTTTACGAAAAGAGGGGCTGCGGCGAATTGGCTCTTTACAGAGGGTTTAAGCTTGACATTAAGGGCAATGTTGTGCCTGTTGGGCATTTTGACCCCATAGAGCTTAAAAGCCTTTTCTGTTATAAATATCAAATTGAAACCCTTAAGGAAAACACCATTGCTTTTATGGAGGGAAAGCCCTCAGCCAACGCACTTTTAACAGGGGCAAGAGGTACGGGAAAGTCCTCATCTGTTAAAGCTCTTGTAAATATGCTTTGGAAGGACGGGCTTCGTCTTATAGAGGTGTCTAAGGACAGGCTTCACTATATGCCGGAGATTATGCCCAAGCTTTCCGAAAGAGGCTTTAAGTTTATAGTGTTTATAGACGACTTGTCATTTGAAGCAGAAGAGACATCTTATAAATATTTAAAGAGTGTTTTGGAGGGAAGCGCTGAAGCAAAGCCTTCAAACGTTATATTCTACGCCACATCGAACCGCAGACACTTAATTGCGGAAAAGTGGGACGACAGAGGGGATATGTCTCAAAAGGGCGAAATACATACTCAGGATCAGCTTAACGAAAAGGTTTCTCTTTCAGACAGGTTCGGGCTTAAGCTTTCGTTCCTGCGCCCCACGCCTAAGGAATATGCCGAAATAGTAAAGGGTATTGCGGCTGAAAAGGGAATTGAAGCTACAGATGAATTTTTAAGAGAAGCAAATGCTTATGAGCTTGGCTTCGGAGGAAGAAGCGGACGTGCCGCAAGGCATTTTGTTGAAAGCAAGCTGTGCGGAGGGTAAATTATATGGAAGGTTATGAATTTTATATAGGCAGCTTAAAATTTGTTGTTGATTTCGGCGGTGTAATTTTGGCGGCTGTTGTGTCGGCTGTTCTTACAATGCTTACTATGAGCCTTCTGTTTATAAGACGGGTGGCTAAGGAAGCAAGCATAATTTTAACCGGAGCTGCGCAGATGAAAACCGTTATGGAAAAATGCCGAAGGCTGTTTCCCATAGACGTGGTTGAATATCACGGAACAACCTTTAAAAGAGGAATGGCTGTTAAAATCACCCTTTCCGACAGAAAAAGCTTTGTGGGCTGCTTTGTGGGCAGAAACTATGACAATATGGTCTGTGTGGTTACGCCTAAAAGCATTATTGCCCAGGAGATAGGGCTTATTGTGGATTTAACTCCTGCCGACGAAAGCTATACAGACGATGAATAAAGAAATAACTGAGGTTTTTTATGAAATATGTTGTAGGAATAGATTTGGGAACAAGCGGCGTTAAAACCCTTTTGGTTGACGGTGAGGGCGGAATTATAGACTCCGCAAGCGTCAGCTATACTCCCGATTTTCTTTCGGGCGGAAGGGTTGAACAAAAGCCTGTTGTTTGGTGGGAAAATACTCTTAAATGCCTTAAGGCTCTTTTGGAAAAGCACCCCGACGCTAAGGGGAAGGTTGAAGCAGTGGCTACATCGGGTCAAATGCACTCCTCTGTTTTTTTTGATAAAAACAATGAGGTTATAAGACCGGCTCTTTTGTGGAATGATACCAGAACCACACCTCAGGTTAAAGAAATTTTCGACCTTGCAGGAGGAAAGGAAAAGCTTCTTGATATGACCTGCAATTTGGCTTTGGAGGGCTTTACGCTGCCTAAAATTTTGTGGCTTAAGGAAAATGAACCCGAAAACTATGCCAAGGTAAACAAGGTTGTAATGCCTAAGGACTATATTAACTTTATGCTTTGCGGTGAGGTTAAAACAGACGTTTCAGACGCTGCCGGAACCCTTCTTTTCGACGTTAAAAAATGTCAGTGGTCTTATGAGCTTTGCGAAAAGGTTGGAGTAAGCCCCGAAATTTTGCCCGAGGTTATTCCTTCAACAGGCATTGTGGGAACGGTTAAGCCTGACCTTTGCAGCGAAATAGGTCTTGCTGAAGGCTGTAAGGTTGTTGCAGGCGGAGCAGACAACAGCTGCGCCGCTATAGGCAACGGCGTTATTAAAGAGGGTCAGGGGGTTATAAGCATAGGCACCAGCGGAACCGTTATAGGCTATGTAGGCGAAATTAACTCCGAGGTAACAGGGGGCGTTCACCTGTTTAACTATTCCGCACCTAACAGCCGCTATGCTATGGGCTGTATGCTCTGTGCAGGAGAGGCTTTGAACTGGACAAAGAGAACATTTTTCGAGAATCTTTCCTTTGATGATTTGAATGTGCTTGCGGAAAAGGCACCGGCAGGCAGCGGCGGACTTGTGTTCCTTCCCTATTTGTTTGGTGAAAGATCACCGCACAACGATCCCGACGCAAGAGGGGTTTTCTTCGGAATTATGGGCGGCTGTGAAAAGGGCAATATTATACGTTCCGTTATGGAGGGCGTAGGATATGCCGTAAGAGATCTTTACGAAGAGGTTCAAAAGTTCACTGCCCTTGATGAAATTTTCATAACAGGGGGCGGAGCGAAAAGCGTCCTTTGGGGACAGATTTGCTCTGACATTATAAACAGACCCTTGAAGGTTTTGAATGTATCGGAGGGTCCCTCCTACGGGGCGGCTCTTATAGCCCTTGTAGGTTCGGGAATTGCGGCTGACTTCGAAAGCGCAAAGGGCGGCAAGGTTAAGGTTGTAAGGGAAATTACACCTTCCGAAAATGCAGCGGTTTATGAAAAGTTCTACCCTGTTTTCAGAGAAATTTATAAGGCAAATAAGGATAACTTTAAGCTTATTAAAAAGGCTTTGTCTTGACAGAAAAATTTTGCTGCGGCAGAGTTTGTAAATAAAATTTTAAAAAATATTTAACAGGCTTTAATAAATAACTGTTGCAAAGGCTTCAAATTTGGAGTATAATAACAGTATAGAAAATTCTACCACAGGAGGTATTAAAAATGGCATTAGTTACTACTACCGAAATGTTTAAAAAGGCTTTTGAAGGCAAATATGCTATCGGCGCTTTCAACATCAACAATATGGAAATTATTCAGGGCGTTACAAGAGGCGCTGCTAAGATGAACTCCGCTTGTATTCTTCAGTGCTCAAAGAGTGCTCTTAAGTATGCTACACCTAAGTATCTTAAGGGTATGGTTGACGCAGCTGTTGCTGAAACAGGCATCGACATCGCTCTTCACTTAGACCACGGTCCTGATCTTGACACTGTTAAGGAATGTGTTGAAGCAGGCTTTACATCTGTTATGTTCGACGGCAGCCACTTTGACTATGACGAAAACGTAGCAAAGACTCAGGAAGTTGTTGAATATGCTCACGCTCACGGCGTTGTTGTAGAAGCTGAGTTAGGTAAGCTTGCAGGCGTTGAGGATGACGTTAAGGTTGACTCAAAGGACGCTATCTATACAGACCCCGACGAAGCTCTTGACTTCGTTAAGAAAACAGGCGTTGACTCACTTGCTATCGCTATCGGTACAAGCCACGGTGCTTATAAGTTTAAGGGCGAGCCTAAGTTAGCTTTTGACAGACTTGAACAGATCACAGCTAATCTCGAAGCTGCAGGCTTCAAGAACTATCCTATCGTTCTTCACGGAGCATCTTCAGTTGACCCCGCTGTTATCGAGCTTTGCAATAAGTACGGCGGAAACCTTAAGGGCGCTGCAGGTATTCCTGCCGATATGCTCAGAAAGGCTGCTTCTATGGCTGTTTGTAAGATCAATATGGATACTGACATCCGTCTTGCTATGACAGCTGCTATCAGAAAGTTCTTCTCAGAGAACCCCGAACAGTTCGACCCCAGAGGATACTGCGGACTTGCAAGAGATATGATCGAAGAGCTTGTTGTTAATAAGATCAGCGACGTTTTAGGCTCAGCCGATTCTATGAAATAATTAATAAAGCTTAAAAATAAGAGGGCTGTCGGTTTTCGGCAGCTCTTTTTTAATTTGTTTCTCTTGACAGGGTTTTGGGAATGTAATAAAATATAATTGTAAGGAAGGCATTACCGAGAGATTATAAGGGCAAGCAATTATGGAAACACTGACCGAAGCGGCTAAAAACGCTTATACAGATAATGATAACAGAAAATATGACGAACAAGTAAAAAAGACCTTAGCTATTAAGATTTTTTTAGCACACATTCTTAAGGACTGTTTGGAAGAGTTCAAAGACTGCGACCCCAATGATATAGCCGAAAAATATATTGAGGGTGAGCCTGAGATTTCAGTTGAAGCCACACATCAAAACGAGAATGAAATAATTAAGGGTATGGACAGAGAGGACGAAATTGTCAGATATGATATTTTGTTTTACGTCTATGCTCCCACATTATCGGGAACAGTTAAGCTCATAATAAATCTTGAAGCCCAGCAGGATTATTATCCCGGTTATCCTCTGTTAAAGCGTGCGGTTTATTACTGTTCAAGGCTCATTTCAAGCCAGTATAATAAAGAGTTTACCAATTCCAAATACGGAAACATTAAGAAGGTTGTCAGTATTTGGGTTTGCAGCGAAGCCCCCAAAGACAAGCAGAACACTATAACAAGGTTCTCAATGAGAGAGCAAAATATTGTAGGCAGGGCTAAGTATAATTTTTCCGATTATGACCTTTTAGATGTGGTTATGGTCTGTTTAGGCGGCAGAAACGATGAAAACTATAAGGGAGCAATAAAGCTTCTTGACACCATAACCTCCGTTGATTTTTCGCACAGTGAAAGAATAGATATAATTAAGAACGACTTTAATATTGCAATAACAAAATTCATAGAAGATGAGGTGACGACTATGTGTAATTTGAGCTATGGTATTGAAAGAAAAGCAAAAAATGAGGGCAAAGCAGAAGGCAGAGCGGAAGGCATAATAGAGAATCTTACAAACAACATAAAGGCGTTAATGGAAACAGGTCAGTACACCTTTGACAGTGCCTTTAATATCTTAAAAGCTCCTGAAGATAAGTATAGCCTGATAAAGAAAATGGTTTTGGGAATGCAATAAAATTGCAGGAAAAGTATTACCGAGAGATTAATAAAAGAAGCTGTGAAAAGGAAAGATCGACTTTTCAACAGCTTCTTTTTTGTATATTATAAAGAGGAAATTATTGTCTAAAGTAATAATAAATCTTCTTATTTTTTTTGCTCATTATTGGGTGTTGGCTTATGACAGGCGTTATGACAGTGAGCACAGTCACAGCCGCAGGTGTTTCCGCCCTTTTTTATAAGGCTTCTGATTATGAGAAACACAATGAAAACCAACACAGCCCCAACGGCAAATGTAGCAAAATTCATATAATCACGTCCTTTTTAAGGAGGTTTTCAGGCTCTTACCGCCTTGCCGGAAGCCTCCGAAGCGCTTTTCTGAGGTCTTACAAGAAGGTAGATAAGACCAACAAGAAGTATTAAGGCAACGATTGTACCTAAGCCGAAGCCGCCGCCTGCAAAAAGCTTGCCGAGCTGATAAACTATAAGTGAAATTACATAAGCAAAGCCGCACTGATAGCCGATTGCAACAGCGAACCACTTTCCGTTGTTCATTTCACGTCTGATTGCGCCCATAGCCGCAAAACAGGGAGCGCAGAGAAGATTGAAAACAAGGAAGGAATATCCGGCGATTGTTCCGAAACCGGCTGCATTAAATGCGCTGAACATATTCTGATAAACCGTTCCGTCTCCTGCTGAATAGAGTATGCCCAAAGTACCTACAATGTTCTCTTTTGCAATAAGTCCCGTAATAGAAGCTACGGCAGCCTGCCAGTTGCCCCAACCCTGGGGAGTGAATATCCAGCCGATTGCTCTGCCTATGGCAGCAAGGATCGAGCAGTCAATCTGTTCTTCCGTTAACATTCCGAAAGCACCGTCAACAAAGCCGAAGTATGTAGCGAACCAAACAACGATTGTTGAAAGAAGTATGATAGTTCCTGCCTTTTTAATGAAGCTCCAGCCTCTTTCCCACATTGAACGAAGAACTGTTCCCACAGTGGGAAGGTGATAAGCGGGCAGCTCCATAACGAAGGGAGCAGGGTCACCTACGAAAAGCTTTGTCTTTTTAAGCATAATACCTGAAACAATAATTGCCGCAACGCCTAAGAAATAAGCTGAAGGCGCAACCCATGCAGCGCCGCCGAAAATAGCGCCGGCGATCATAGCTATGAAGGGAAGCTTTGCTCCGCAGGGGATAAAGGTTGTTGTCATAATTGTCATTTTTCTGTCTCTGTCAGACTCGATTGTTCTTGAAGCCATAATTCCGGGAATACCGCAGCCCGAGCCTATAAGCATAGGAATGAAGGACTTTCCGGAAAGACCGAACTTTCTGAAAATTCTGTCCATAATGAAGGCAACTCTTGCCATATATCCGCAGGCTTCAAGGAAAGCAAGGAATATAAACAGAATTAACATCTGGGGAACGAAGCCCAAAACTGCGCCTACACCGGCTACGATACCGTCGAGAATAAGTCCCGAAAGCCAGTCTGCACAGCCAAGTGCGCTCAGTGCGCTTTCAATAAATACGGGAACACCGGGAATCCATACGCCGTAATCTGCAGGGTCAGGCTCTTCACAGCCGTATTCTGTCATAACGGCTACAGCTTCGTTAAGCTCCTCCGCACTTGCAGTTACCTCTTCGTCAGCAAGGGTTTCCTCATCGCTTACAAGGAAAACAGCTTCTGCGTCCTCGGGAACCTCAGCTGCAAAATTGGCTATAACGGAAACAGCTGTTTCGGGGTCATAGTCCTCGCTTTCGCTGTCGAGGGCTTCCAAAACATCATCTGCTTCAAAATATTCCGCAAAGCCGTTTACTATTGTGGCTGCGTCTGCATAAGGCTCGGCGGCTTCTTCATATTCACCGGTTCCTATGCCGAAAAGGTGCCAGCCGTCGCCGAAAACGCCGTCATTAGCCCAGTCTGTGGCTATTGTACCTACTGTGGTAACGGAAATGTAGTAAACTATGAACATAATTACCGCAAATATGGGCAGAGCGAGTATTCTGTTTGTAACGATTTTATCGATTTTATCTGAAGCAGTCAGCTTGCCCTTGCTTTGCTTTTTATATATGCCCTTAAGTATTTTTGATATGTAAACGTATCTTTCGTTTGTGATAATGCTTTCGCTGTCATCCTCAAACTCGTCCTCGATACCCTTCACAATATCCTTAATTTCCTTAAGTGTGACGCTGTCAAGCTTAAGCTGTTCCATAACCTTTTCGTCGCCTTCAAAGGCTTTTATGGAAAACCATCTTTCCTGTTTTTTGTCGATTTTGCCTTTAAGGAGATCCTCAATGTGGGCAATGGCGTGTTCTGTCTCGCTGCTGAAGGGGTGAAGGGGAGCAGCCTTTCCTTTTTGGGCAGCTTCAACGGCTTTCATAGCCGCATCCTTAACGCCTGTGCCCTTAAGGGCTGAAATTTCAACCACTGCACAGCCTAAAAGCTTTGAAAGACCTGCTGTGTCGATTTTGTCTCCTGCCTTTTCCACAACGTCCATCATATTTATGGCTACAACTACGGGAATACCAAGCTCTGTAAGCTGTGTTGTGAGATAAAGGTTTCTTTCGAGGTTCGAGCCGTCAACGATATTCAAAACTGCGTCGGGCTTTTCATTAATAAGATAATTTCTTGCTACAACCTCTTCAAGGGTGTAGGGCGAAAGGGAGTAAATTCCCGGCAAGTCCATTATAACAACGTCCTTTTGGAATTTAAGCTTGCCCTCTTTCTTTTCAACGGTAACGCCGGGCCAGTTTCCTACGAACTGGTTTGAGCCTGTCAGAGCGTTGAACAATGTTGTTTTTCCGCTGTTGGGATTGCCTGCTAAGGCAATTTTAACACTCATATTTTTTTCCTCCTGATAAATGTTATAGACTTAAAAATGCTTGCATTTTTTAATATTTTTAATCGATTTCGATCATCTCCGCATCGGCTTTTCTTATTGAAAGCTCATAGCCTCTGACTGTTACCTCGATAGGGTCACCTAAGGGGGCCACCTTGCGGATGTAGATTTCAACACCTTTTGTTATACCCATATCCATAATTCTTCTCTTAACTGCTCCTGCGCCTGTGAGCTTTACAACTGTTACTGTTTCGCCCACTTTA
>JAJBVU010000253.1 GCA_020859645.1 Eubacterium sp.
CATAAGAGGACATTATGGAAGAAAACAATGAAAATAATGTAAATAACGAACAAAACGAAAAAAAGGAAAATAAGAAAAAAATACCCCTGCGTGGAATTGCTTTAATAATAATTGCCGCCGCTGTTGTTATTTTTTTAGGCGGAAGAATTTATCACGGCTTTTTCAGCGCCACAGGCGGCAGCATAATCGGCGAAGCCATAAACACAATCTCCTATGAACAGGGGGATAAAGCCGATTTCTGCGCCGTAGACGGAGGCATTTATTTCGTAACAAAGGACGGGGTTATGTTTTTAAACAATAAGGGAACCTCCGCAAAGTGGCAGGATACATATACTATGATGAACCCTGTTATATCTAATGACGGCGACATTATAGGGGTCAGCGAAAAAGGCGGCAGTCAGCTCTGCGTTTATTCAACGGCAGGCAGTCTCTACAAAATAGCCTCTGACAGCTCAATAATTTCCTTTGCGGTGAATAAAAAGGGCGGCTCGGCGCTTATCTCCGAAACGGACACCGAATATACCATAACAGCCTATACTGAAAGCGGCTTTACGTCATTTATGGCAAAATCCCCCATAGAAGAAGGCTTGGCAATAGGCTGCGACCTTTCGGACGACGGCACATATTTGGCGGTTTCCTACGTATATACAGGCTACACAGAGCTTGAATCCCGAATTGTTATATACAATCTTAAACAGGCTGCCGACACAGATGCAAGCTTAGATGAAGAGAAGGAAATGGTTGCTTCCTTCATCCGCTCCGGTGAAATTTTAGGCATTGTAAGCTTTATGGATAATGACACACTGGCTGCTTTATCCTCTTCCGAGCTTGTCTGCATAAACCTTTATACCGAAGGCAGCAATGTAAAATACAGCGAAAAATGGTCGCTGACCTTTAAAAACACCGTTAAAGCAATGGCATTTATGGGCAAAAAATACATAGCCCTTGCCTACGGCGAGAAAAACCTGAACTCCTCCGAAGCGGAAGAAAACAATACCCTTGCGGTTTATAACCTAAACGGAAAAGAGCTTTTTAAAACAGTCTTGGATAAGGATATTGAAGGTCTTTATTCAAACAAAAACACGGTTATTGCCAAAATGGGGCGTTCCTTCAGAGCCTTTAACAGCCGGGGAGGCAGAGTTCTTTCCTACACAGTGGCTCAGGATGTAAATAAGCTCCTGCTTTATGACAACAACAGCAAAGCGATTATAGCTGCTTCGAAAGAAGCTTATATAATGAACGTGAAATCAAAGGGCATAGGCACGGTTATTTCAAAGCTTAAAACCTCTGAAGATGATGACAGCTCTAACGGAACGTAGCTTGAAACGGAATAGATAAGCGAAGCCGAGGAAGAAACCGAACAGCCCTCGGAAAACTCGGACAGTTCGGCAGACAGCGGAGAAAATGAGGAAACAACGGCGGCGGCTGTTGAAAGCACCTCCGAAGAAGACATCTCTGAAGCTTCATCTGAAGCTGAACAGCCCGAAACAGAATAAACAGAAAAGGAGAAAAAACTATGAACACATTATCAATTGTATTTGACGTGGGAATTTTGCTGTTAGTGGTAATCTGCGTGTGGCGTGGAATAACCCGAGGCTTTTTGCAGTCTGCGTTCCGGCTGGGTTCGGCAATTATTTCACTGCTTTTGGCAAAATGGCTCTACCCCTACACAAAGGTCTTTCTCGAAAAGATTTTAATTAAGGATTTTGTAAAATCCCTTATTTTAAATAAGCTTAATCTAAGCTCGGGAACCACCGATATTACGGAATATTCCGTAAACAGCCTAAACCTGCCGAATTTTATAAAAAATGCATTTTTAAACAGCGAATATTTAACCAAAATCAAAAACGATGCCACTGCTACACTGGCAAGCACAGTCAGCGAATTTGTAGCCGACTATTCTCTTACGATTTTGGCTTATATAATTACATTTATACTGGTTGCCCTTGCTGTTTCATTTATACTTGCCATTCTCAACATTTTTTCAAGACTGCCTGTTATTCACTTTTTCAACGTGAGTCTGGGCGGTATTTCGGGGCTTCTGACAGCCTTTATTATTGTTTGGGTTATTCTTACTGCAGTTAATTTCTTTGCGGCTATTCCCGGAGATACTACTGTATTTGACGCTATAAACAACTCCGTAATTGCCCGGGTATTCTATAACTATAACCCCTTAAATCTCTTTCTTTAAGCTTAACCCGGAGGTAGTTGTTCTATGCCCGAAATAACAAGCTATAAAACCATTGAAGGGTCTGCATCGGCTGAAATCGTGGTTAAAAAATCAAGATTTATTGCCAATGCCTTTCCCGTTTCTTCTGAGGAACAGGCTCAGACCCTAATAGAAAAAATGAAAAAGCAGTATTATGACGCAAGGCATAACTGCTACGCCTACCGTATAGGCAAGGACGGGAAGACCTTCCGCTATTCAGACGACGGAGAACCCCAGGGAACGGCGGGAATACCTATGCTTGACGTCCTCAGAGGAGAAAACATAACCGAAGCCCTTGTTGTGGTAACAAGATATTTCGGCGGTATTCTTTTGGGAACAGGTGGGCTTTCGAGAGCCTACAGCGGAACCGCAAAAGAGGGCATAATATCCGCAGGCATAATCGAAAAACGCCTTTGCAGAGAAATTATTATAACCGCAGACTACTCCCTTCATGGAAAGCTGACATATTTTCTCGCCAACAACAGCTGTAAAATCACTGATACGGTCTTTACGGACAAAATCACAATAACCGCCGCAGCCCCTGCGGAAAGGGCTGAAAAAACAGCCGCAGAAGTAATAAATATTACAAACGGAAAAGCCTCCGCCGTATTGGGCGAAAGCTTCTTCGAATGAGACGACAAGAACTGCTCTTGCCGAAATATTAAATTTAAGCCGATGGGTACAATCTCGGGTGGGGTGCCGGGGTTCGGGCGGCATCCGTCACCGGCTTTAGACGGTGACAAGTTACTTAAATAAACTTAGAAAAACAAATCTCTTTCCCCTTTTTCAAGACGAACAAGATTTTCTTTAACCTTCTCCCTTACCTTTTCGTTTTGAATAAGGGGAATTTTACTTTCTATAAGCTCATTTGCCTTAGCAGAAAATCTTTCATTGCCGTAGTCTAATGAATATTCCTTAAGGGTCAAAAGAGCGTTGGGCAGACACACATTCTTAATATTTCCCGATTTGGCAAGGCTCATAAACCTGTCGCCGGTTCTGCCCTTTCGATAGCAGGCTGTGCAGAAGCTGGGAACAAGCCCTTCCTCCATAAGCCAATATATAATATCATCCGCATTTCTGCTGTCGTTCAAAATAAACTGTGAACCGCCCTTTTCTCTTTTGGTATATCCCCCAACCTCAACGGAAGAACCGCCGCTGATTTGAGAAATTCCCGTCTTAATAAGATCCTTTCTCATTTCCATGGTTTCTCTTGTGGAAATAATCATTCCCGTAAAGGGTACGGCAATTCTTATAAGAGCAACGAGCTTCTTGAAGTCCTCATCTGACACTGCATAGGGGAAGCTTTTGTCAACGCCCTCTGCGGAGCAAATTCTCGGCACCGAAATTGTGTGGAAGCCAACGCCGAATTTTTCCTCCAAATGTTCATTATGAAGCATAAGCCCCAAAATTTCATATTTATAGTCATAAAGCCCGAATAAAACTCCGCCCCCTACGTCGTCAATTCCCCCTTCCATAGCCCTGTCAAAGGCTGTGGTATGGTAGTAGTAATCTCTCTTAGGACCTGCTTCGTGATAAAATTCATATGTGTCTTTGTTATATGTTTCCTGAAAAAGAATATATGTGCCTATGCCTATTTCCTTAAGCTTTCTGTAGTTTTCAACGGTTGTTGCGGCGATGTTTACATTAACACGTCTTATTTCGCCGTTGCCAAGCTTCATATCATAAATTGTCTTTATGCATTCGAGAACATAGTCTATTGGGCAGTTTACCGGGTCCTCACCTGCTTCAAGGGCAAGTCTCTTATGCCCCATAGCCTCCAAAATTTTGACCTCGCTTCTGATCTCGTCCATAGTAAGCTTTTTTCTGTTAAATTTGTTGTCACACTTAAATCCGCAGTATTTACATCTGTTTACACAGTAGTCGCTTATGTAAAGAGGCGCAAAAAGAACTATTCTGTCGCCGTAAATATGCTCCTTAATTTTTCCCGCAATCTTAAAAATTCTCTCAAAATGCTTATCCTCGGCGTTTATAAGAGCCGCTACCTCTTTGTGGTTAAGCCCTTCAAACCTTTCGGCTTTGTCAAGTATTTTCTCGATTTCATCATCGCTAGCCTTAACCGTCAAAAGCTCCTTAATATAGCTGTCATCGATAAAAAATTTTTCTTTCTCCATTTTAATACTCCTTTTTTGAAAATGCCGCCTTAACCGTTACTCCCTGAATTTTGCCGAGCTTCCCTACGAATGAATTTATTTCGTCAAGCTCACCTGTAACAGTTATGGAAATTACCCCTACCCCCATATCCTTCATAGGTATTCCCATTCTTCCTCTTACAATGCCTTTAAAGTCGGAAACAACTGCATTAAACTCCTCCTGCTCTCTCTCAGGCTCGTCTAAAACCGCTCCGATTACAGCAATTTTTTTCAATAAAATCATCTCCTTATAAGCACAAAAGAGCATACCGAAAGCTGCGGTATGCCCTGAATATCTCAATAATAAAATATCTCAATGATAAACATACCTTTCGAATCAGATTATTCTTTTCCGTCAGGAAGCTTTATTTTTCTCTGTAAGAATATTATAACTCAATAATTTAAAAAAGTAAATACTTTCTTTTTAAATAGTCAACCTTTCGTAGTTACGGTAACGGTGTTGTTTTCATAGCCTACGGAAAAACAGCCCGTTACATCAGCCACGTCACGAAGCTTACAATAATTATAGCCCTTAAGATTTACGCTTTCAAGGGTCTTTGACTCGCCGTCCGCCAAAACCTCTGTTTCCTTAACCTCATTATCAAGGCTGGGCTCCTTTGTGTCTGCGTTATACCCCACCTCAAAGCCTGCCTGAGCCATATCCGAAAGGCGGATATAATTGCTGCCGTCCTTTAAAATTCTGTCTACACTATAGCTTTTGCCGTTAATAGTCATATTAATTGTTTCGGTCACTTCAGTCTCCTCCTCATTTTCAAAAAGTCTCGCCTTAAAGGCTGTCCAACTGTTCCCGTTTTCAACAAAGGGCGCAGGGCAGTTTTTGTGGGTTACGTCATAATGCCTTAAAACATTGTCCTTGCCTATTGAATATTTCTCAATGAGATATTTTAACAGCTTCACCGCCGTGTTAAGGGTTTCGGAGTTAAAATAATAATTTCCGGAGCTGTCCTTTTCGGAGCAAAGCTCAACCCCTAAGCTGTTTGAGTTTCTGCAGTCGGCATGATAATACTTGCCGCTTGTTCCGCAGTGCCACGCAATGTTTTTGTCCTCCACACACTGCCAAACAGAGCTTTCGTCTACGAAATAATGTGCCGAAGCACCTCTGTTTTCGCTTTTAAAATAAACTGTGTTTCCATATGCCGTATCTCCGTTGTTCGCAGTATAATGCACAACAATATACTTAATTCTGTCAACACTGCCCGAGTTAAAATTTACCTCTGTCAGGTTTTTGTTTATTACAAAATCCATTTCACTGCCTCCTTTTTTGCTTAATCTTAATACATAGTATGTCTCAAAATTATTTTTGGGACAAAAAAAGAACGCCGAAAAGACGTTCTTTCTTATAATATAATCTTAAAAGCAGTGACACAAGATGACCTTTACTCGTCCTCAAGCTTCAAAACGCTCATAAATGCAGACTGGGGCACGTCAACATTGCCAACCTGTCTCATTCTCTTCTTTCCTTCCTTCTGCTTCTCCAAAAGCTTCTTCTTACGTGAAATATCGCCGCCGTAGCACTTAGCCAAAACGTCCTTGCGATAGGCTGAAATAGTCTGTCTTGCTATAATTTTGTTTCCTATAGCTGCCTGAAGAGGAATTTCGAACAGGTGTCTGGGAATTTCCTTCTTAAGCTTTTCGACGATTTTTCTGCCCCTTTCGACTGCCCCTGTTTCGTGAACAATAAATGAAAGTGCGTCCACAGGCTCTCTGTTTACAAGAATATCAAGCTTAACAAGCTTACTTGTTTCATATCCGTCAAGCTCATAGTCAAGAGATGCATAGCCCCTTGACCGTGACTTGAGGACGTCGAAAAAGTCATATATAATCTCATTCAAGGGCAGTCTGTAGTGAAGAATAGCTCTTGTGGCTTCAAGATATTCCATACTTTCATAAACTCCCCTTCTCTGCTGACAAAGCTCCATAATCGCCCCTATATATTCCGTAGGCAAAATTATTTCAGCCTTAACCCACGGCTCTTCCATGTGCTCAATAAGGGTTGGGTCGGGAAAGTCGCTTGGGTTTGAAATAACCATTTTCTGTCCGTCAGTCAAATAAATATGATAAATAACGCTTGGAGCGGTTGTTACCAAATCCAAATTATATTCTCTTTCAAGCCTTTCCTGAATAATCTCTAAGTGCAGAAGCCCCAAAAAGCCGCACCTGAAGCCGAAGCCCAAAGCAACGGAGGTCTCCGCATCAAACACAAGAGCCGCATCGTTCAGCTGAAGCTTTTCCAAGGCGTCTCTCAAGTCCTGATATTTTGACCCATCCGCAGGGAAAATTCCGCAGTAAACCATTGACTGAACCTTTTTATAGCCGGGCAGGGGCTTGTCTACGGGGTTTTGGGCAAGGGTAACTGTGTCGCCTATTCGGGTGTCCTTAACGTTTTTAATGCTTGCGGTTAAATAGCCTACGTCTCCGGCTGAAAGCTCGTCACAGGGAATAAACTGACCGGGACCGAAAACACCTACCTCTACAACGTCAAACTCCTTGCCGGTAGCCATAAAGCGAACCCTGTCGCCCTTTTTAAGCTTTCCGTCAAAAATCCTCATAAAAACAATAACTCCTCTGTAGCTGTCATAAACGCTGTCGAAAATAAGAGCCTTTAAAGCCGCCCCCTCGTCTCCCTCGGGAGGAGGAAGAAGCTTTATAATCTTTTCGAAAACCTCTTCTATATTAATATCGTTTTTGGCAGAAATCAGAGGAGCTTCCTCAGTGTCAAGACCTATAATATCCTCAATTTCCTGCTTAATTCTGTCCGGGTCTGCGCTGGGCAGATCTATTTTATTTATAACCGGCAGAACCTCAAGGTCGTTATCCAAAGCCAAATATACGTTTGAAAGTGTCTGAGCTTCCACCCCCTGAGCTGCGTCCACCACCAAAACCGCTCCGTCACAGGCGGCTAAGCTTCTTGAAACCTCATAGTTAAAATCAACATGACCGGGAGTGTCTATAAGGTTAAAGGTATACTCCTGTCCGTCGGCTGACTTGTGAATAAGTCTGACAGCCTGACTTTTAATGGTTATGCCCCTTTCCCTTTCAAGCTCCATATTATCCAAAACCTGCGCCTGCATTTCCCTTTCAGTCAGCAGACCGCACCTCTGAATAAGTCTGTCCGCAAGGGTGCTTTTTCCGTGGTCAATATGGGCTATTATACTGAAATTTCTGATATATTTTTGTCTTTCAGATGACATTTTCTATTCTCCTAACACGCTTTCTTCTTCAAAAGAAGGCTCCTCAGTAATAATTTCTTCCGTTTCGGGCTCTTCCGTTGTTTCTTCGGTGGTTTCTTCTTCCGTCACTTCCGTCGAAACAAGCTCAACCTCAATATAAACGCTGTCTACAAGGCTTGTTCCGCCCGGCAAAACAGGCTCTACCTCTACAGTATGCATACCCTCGGAAAGGCCGCTTAGGTCAATGCGCCCTGTTATATCGGCGGCGGCAATAGTGTCTTTATTTCCGTAAACCTCAATGCTTACGCCGCTTAAAGCTTCTCCCAGCTCCAAGCCCTCGCCTAAGCCCGTTATGCTTATTGCGGAACCGGGAATAACCACAACCGCCGGATCCTCCTGTTCTATAACAATCTGAACCTTTACATTCTTAAATTCATCTGAAGCCGCTTCAAGCCCTTTTTCCGCCAAAAGCTCTTCTACATTAAATATTCTTTCGATTGTCTCGGCTGCTCCGTTTATGTTTACGGAGGGCAGAGTTATTGTTCCCGTCTGGGCATTTTCCTTGCCTAAAACCTTTAAAATTTCAGGTTCGACTATAACATCAGTTACAGAATAGCCCGATGCCGCACTGCCTGTAAATTGGGGAGCCTCTACCCTAACCTCTCCCTCTTTCATTATTTCAACAGCTACGTCAATGCTTCCGCTGTCTACTGTGAAAAGGTTGGTATCAACAGCCTTTCCATCCTCATCGTAAAGAACGGGCATAACAGACGCAGCGGTGTCATAGGTTAAGCCCGAAAGGTCAACCTCCAAAGAAGCATAGGCAACAGTGTCTGCCAACGTTTCGGGTCCTTTCACCGTAACCGTCGACACAGAGGGCACAAGGTCGCCGTGAATATAGCCTGCTTCCGTTTCGTTTAAAACAGATACCCTAATGGGAACCGTAAATTCCACAAGTCTGTCAAGCTCTGCCGTAAGCCCCGAGGGCGAGTAGCCCACAATTTCATAGCTGCTGCTGTAAACAGACAAATTGGGAATAACGCTGACATTAAAGCCCTTTGACAAATCCTCTTCGGCATATGATGTCAGCCTTCCCAGGTCAATCATAGCCGTCAGCTTATCTTTATTATTATCCAGTGAATTAAGATCGGGTCTTGTGGCTTTAATTTTTACCCTTACAACCTGCGACTGAAGCTCTTCTAAGTTAAGACAAACCAAATCACTTTCGGCTAAATCCTCTGCGCCGTTTACGGTCAGGGTTACACTGTAGGTTTTTGTTTCGGAGGGGTTTAAAGAGCTCATTACAATAAACCACATTACAAAGGCAAATATCAGCGAAAAAATTTTAAAGCTGATATTTGTTTTAAAAAAGCCCTTAATTCTTTCCGTTATCTTTTTCGTTTTCATTATTATGCAGTCCTTTCCACAATGCGGAAAATGTTATATAGCCGCCTTTTTTAACGGGACACAAAATTTCCATAAGCTTTTTGCCGCTTATTCCTCTCCTGAGCTTACCCTCATGGGCTACGGAAATTTTGCCTGTTTCTTCAGACACAACCACAACATATGCGTCGGAAACCTCGCTTGCCCCAACGGCGGCTCTGTGTCTTGTGCCTAAGTCGCTGTTAAGCTCCGCCTGTGTCAGAGGCAGAATACACGCCGCAGAAGCTATCCTGTTGTTTCTTATTATAACCGCTCCGTCATGAAGGGGGGTTTTGTTTACGAAAATGTTTGTTAAAAGCTGGCTTGAAACCTTTGCGTCAATTGTAATTCCCCTTTCTTCAAAATCCCCTAACGGAACATTGTTTTCAACCACAATTAAAGCCCCTGTTTTTTCCTTAGCCATTCTTTCCGCAGCGTCAACAATCTCCTCTGCGTTTTTTTCGTCAAGCTTATTCATGTTTTTTTCGCCCGAAAAAAGGTTTGTGACCAGACTGCCCTTTCCCAAGTTCTCAAGGGCTTTTCGAAACTCCGGCTGAAACAAAATCAAAATGGCTATAATGCCTACCGATAAGGTTTTTTCGATTATCCAGCTTACAGTATATAAATTAAATATGTTGGAAAAAAGGCTTATTAAAGCCAAAACCAAAATTCCCTTTAAAAGGAACCACGCCCTTGTTTCTCTGACCCAAACAATAACCCAATATGCAAGCACCGCCACAATCAAAATATCCAAAATGTCGGTCAGTCT
>JAJBVU010000186.1 GCA_020859645.1 Eubacterium sp.
TATTATAATTGTAACAAAGAAAACCGAAATTGTAAAGCTTGATAAATATCCGTGAAATATTTAAACTTTTACTTTTATATTTTATCAAATGTTTTTTGAAATTTCAAATACCTGTGCTGAATAGCAGATCATACGTTTAAGGCATAGAAACAGACATTTCCCGATTTACATTATAACCGGCTAAAGCTTTCTAAACCTTTTTCGGCAAAAATTCAAACCATTAATTGACTTTGGGCAGACTGTGTGTTATGATAGTTTATGTACATAATATTTTTTTAAGGGAGGATTTTTAATTATGAAATGTGCGGCAAAACAGTTTTTATCTTTGCTTTTGGGGGCTTTTTTGGTTTTAAGCGTTCAAAGCGTATTTGCAAAGCAGGCAACAGTAACGGGTGAGCTGACCTATAAGAATATTAAGGTTTATGCCGACGGAGAGGTTGTCGACACAACAGAGGCGGAGCCTTTTATTTACGGAGGAACAACCTATCTGCCCGTAAGAGCCGTTGCAGATGCCTTCGGCAAGGAAGTAACATGGAACGGCGAAACAAACACCGTTTATTTGGGAGCTGTGCCCTCTGTTTATGTTGAGGTAGACACTCTTCTTGAGGATATGTATTCTTACAACAGCACCTTCCAGTCTGTAAGCCACGTTAATAACGGCGCTGACAACATTAACCAGAAGCATACAAGCGGCTGTGTTTACAAAAGCGGCAGTGTTAACAACGAAGGCTCGGCTGAATATTCACTTAACGGAAAGTTTGCTTCCTTCTCGGGCGTAATTGCACTGCCTTATGTTGAAAGAAACAACAAAAACGAAAAGGTTGTAACGATTTATGCTGACGGAAAGGCTGTTTATACATCTTCAAAAATGAAGTCAGGTTCTGCCCCTGAAGCCTTTGATATTGACGTTTCAAATGTTTCTGTTATAAAAATTCAGGTTGAGGGAACAGGTCAGATAGCGCTTTATGACGCTGTATTTTATGCAAAATAATCGGGAGAATATATTGCAATGAAAGAATTTTTAGAACAAAAGGCGGCGGAGTTCGGTTCCGGCGGTTTTGCCGCAGCATTTGACATTTTATATAAAATAGGCTTGTGCATTGTTTCCGCTGCTGTTGGTCTTTTAATTCTTAAGCTTTTAAACAGGCTTTTAAAGAAAGCCTTAAGCAAAAACATAAACAAGCGTGAAACTATTTTGACGGTGTGCTCCAGTGTGCTTAAATATTTCGTCTATTTCTGCATTTTCTGTCAGATACTTTTGATTTTCGGAATAAGTCCTGCCTCTATTATTGCTGTTGCCGGAGTGGGCAGCGTGGCTTTGGGCTTGGGCGCACAGGACTTGGTAGGGGATATTATTTCGGGAATCTTTATTTTAATAGAGGATCAGTTTGAAGTGGGAGACACAGTCAAAATAGAGGGCTATCAGGGAACCGTTGAAGCAATAGGTCTTAAAACCACAAAGCTCAGAAACTACAACGGAGACGTTTACATAATTCCCAACGGCGAAATTAAAATAGTTACAAACTGCTGTAAGGAGTTCAGCCGGGCTGTTTTGGAAATTTCAATAAGCTATGACCACGACCCACAGTATGTTATGGATATTTTAAGCGATGAGCTTGAAAAAGCCTTTGAGACTTCAGACCCCGAGGGAATGACGTCGATGCCGGAGGTTTTGGGCATAACGGATTTAGGCGACAGCGCAGTTGTTATAAGAATTATTGCAGACTGCGAAGCAGGCAGCCAGTGGGCTGTTGAAAGAAAATTAAGACTGCGTATAAAAAAGCGCTTTGACAGAGAAAATATAACTATACCCTATCCTCAAAGAGTGGTGTATGTTAAGGAAGAAAAAGGGGCGGAAAAAGATGGAGCTTAAGGTCGGCGACATTGTTTATATGAAAAAGGTTCATCCGTGCGGCAGTCACGAGTGGGAAATTTTAAGGGCAGGGGCTGATTTTAAAATAAAATGCAGAGGCTGCGGCAGGCTGGTTATGCTGCCGAGGGTGAAGCTTGAAAAATCCGTCAAAAAAGTTTTGGAAAAATAATATAAAAACTTCTATTGACAAATGGGCAAAGTGTAATTAAAATATATGATAAGGAAATGTTGAAAAGCCGAACCTGTGCTTTAAGGTGAAGCCGTTTTGAAAAGCCAAATCATCGTTTCCTTAAAAATATGTGCGTAGTGCAAAAAAGGAGTATTGAGAGATGAAGGTAAAGCTTTTAGCGGTTATTACCCTTATTGCCGCCGCTTGTATAACAGCAGGATGTTCGGCTGAGAAGGTTTTTAAAGATAAAGATACAGGCTATCAGATGAACTATGACGGCACACTTTGGAAGGTAAGCAAAAACACAGAGGTTGAAGAGGATTACGGAACCTTTACCTACAGTGCGGTTTTCAACACAATAGCCAAAACCGAGGAGGGCGAGCCTGCGGCAACCCTTAAGGTTTTAAAAGAGGACTTGGCGGATTTTTCCGTTGAGAGCGACGATACTGCCATTGACGATGTGGCAGGGAAGCTTTCACGGAGACTTGACGACGGTCTTGTGTCATATCAAAATGCCACTATTGCAGGCTTAAAGGGATATTGGATAACCGTTGCGCCCACTGACGAGAACGTTACGGAATTAAACGACCTTATTTTCTGCATAACAGACGATGCGGTTTATGAATTTTATTATACCGCACAGGGTCAGGAAAATTATGATGCATATGAAAGTGATATAAATTATATGCTCTATTATTTCTCTAAGCTGAGCCTTTTTATTTTAACAGTTTTTAGAAAAAATTTCATAAAAAACATGCATATTAATTGTAAAATTTGTTGATAAATATTGGTTTGTTGCGGTTGAAAAAGATTTTTCAATGTGATACAATAATAGGGATTGCGTAGTACATTATTTTACTATAAAAGTGTTCTCAATGGACAATCAGATGGGCAAGCTTGCCTGCGTAGATGATTGGACATTAGAGAACCTAACCGGTATGAGTAAGTAGCCATTTTCCGCAAGAAAATGAGCGGATTACGAATACCGTTGGCGATTGCGGGAATGCGAAGCATGAAGCAATCGACTTTTATAGTAGGTGGTATCTGCAAAGCAGAGATACAAATCTATAAAGAAAAGAGAGATTTTTATGCTTACCAAAAGAGATGATATAAGAAATATTGCCATAATCGCTCATGTTGACCACGGCAAAACCACCCTTGTTGACGAGCTTTTAAAGCAAAGCGGAACCTTCCGTTCAAACCAGATTATAAGAGAAAGAGTTATGGACTCAGGCGATTTGGAAAGAGAAAGAGGAATAACCATTCTTTCCAAAAACACATCGGTTTATTATGACGATATAAAAATAAATATAGTAGACACCCCCGGCCACGCTGATTTCGGCGGCGAGGTTGAGCGTGTTTTAAAAATGGTAAACGGCGTTGTTTTGGTGGTTGACGCCTTTGAAGGGGCTATGCCCCAGACAAAGTTTGTGCTTAAAAATGCTTTGTCATTAGGTCTGCCCGTTGTTGTTTGCATAAACAAGATTGACCGCCCCGAAGCAAGACCCGACGAGGTTGTGGACGAGGTTTTGGAGCTTTTCATAGAGCTTGACGCAAACGACGACCAGCTTGAATCGCCCTTTGTTTTTGCTTCCGCTAAGGAGGGCAAAGCCGGAATGACCTTTGACGAGGCTATGGCGGCGACTGATATGAAAGCACTTTTTGACGTTATTGAAAAGCATATTCCGGCTCCCGAGGGAGATGTTGAAGCACCCTTGCAGATTTTGGTTACTACAATCGACTACAACGAATATGTAGGCAAAATCGGCATAGGCAAGGTTGAAAACGGCGTTATAAGAGTTGGCGACGAGGTTGCCATAGTAAACCATCATGATCCTGACAAGCTTGAAAAAATCAAGGTAACAAAGCTTTACGAATTTGAAGGTCTTGAAAGAATTGAAATAAACGAGGCTTCCGTCGGGGCAATCTGCGCCGTTTCGGGTATGCCCGAAATTCACATAGGCGACACTATTACATCCGTTAAAGAGCCTATGCCTATGGAATATAACAAAATTTCAGAGCCTACTATTTCAATGACCTTCTCCGTAAACGACAGCCCCTTTGCAGGCAGAGAGGGCAAGTTCGTTACAAGCCGTCACTTAAGAGACAGACTTTTTAAAGAGCTTAACACAGACGTTTCTCTGAGAGTTGAAGAAACAGATGTTGCGGAAAGCTATAAGGTTTCCGGCAGAGGTGAGCTTCACCTTTCAATTCTTATTGAGACAATGAGACGTGAGGGCTATGAGTTCCAGGTGTCACGTCCCGAGGTTCTCTATAAAACGGAAAACGGAAAGAAGCTGGAGCCTATGGAAATCGTGACTATAGATGTTCCCGAGGAATACGTAGGTGCTGTTATTGAAAAATTAGGCACTCGCCACGGCGAAATGACGAATATGGCGCCTTCACAGGACGGATATACGAGAATTGAGTTTAACATTCCTTCAAGAGGCCTTATAGGCTACAGAAACGAGTTTTTGACCGACACAAGAGGAACAGGTATTATGAACTCTCTGTTTAACGGCTATGAACCCTATAAGGGAGATATTTTCTCACGTACTCAGGGCTCACTTATTGCCTTTGAAGCAGGTGAATCTATTACCTACGGCTTGTTTAACGCCCAGGAAAGAGGAGAGCTGTTTATAGGCCCCGGTGTTAAGGTTTACAGCGGTATGGTAGTAGGGAAGAACTCACGCCAGGGAGATATTGAGGTTAATGTATGTAAGAGAAAGCAGCTTACAAACACAAGAGCCGCAGGGTCTGACGAAGCCCTTAAGCTTGTGCCCCATCTCAATATGAGCCTTGAACAGGCAATCGACTTTATAGCCGAGGACGAGCTTGTAGAGGTTACTCCCGAAAACCTGAGAATAAGAAAGAAGCTTCTTGACCCTGTGGCAAGAAGAAAGGCTCATAGAAAATAATTCTCAAAAAAATAAAGCAACAGCATCTTCGGGGTTTGGGCTCAGCCTAACCCCTTGATGTCATCTTCTGTATATAATTAAGGCTGTGGTATTATTATGGGAAAAACTAAAAGAAAAAACTCATCTTTTGTAAAACAGGCGGTTATACTTGCGGCGGCAAGTATGATAGTAAGGCTTTTGGGCTTTGCCTACAGAGTTCCGCTGACAAATATGATAGGCGACGAGGGCAACGGAATTTATTCCGCAGGCTATTATATTTACACCTTCTTTCTGATTTTAAGCTCTTCGGGCTTGCCTGCGGCAATTTCGAAAATGATTTCGGAAAAGGTTGCTTTGGGAGAATATAAAAACGCAAGGCGGATTTTTAAGGTGTCTCTTTTTGTTGCCGGAACTTTGGGCATTATAGGAATGGCTATTATGTTTTTCGGTGCGGAAAGGCTTGCCCTTTTGGTGGGCAGTCCCCGAAGTGTCTACACTCTTATGAGCCTTGCCCCCACTGTTTTTATCTGTGCTGTTATGTCCGTTTACAGAGGGTGGTATCAGGGCTTTAACACAACTATTCCTACAGCGGTTTCGCAGGTTGTAGAGCAGATTTTCAACGCCTTTTTCAGCGTATATTTGGCTTGGGTTTTGCTGGGCTACGGCATAGAAATGGGCGCCGCCGGAGGTACAATGGGTACGGGCATAGGCGCACTTGCCGGACTTATAACCATTGTTATAATAAGCTTTATTACAAAAAAGAGCTACAACGCAATTTTTGCGGAGGATAAAGGCGGCTATACCATAGAAACAGCTAAGCAAATTACAGGCAGACTTTTCAAAACAGCTATTCCCATAATTACGGGTACAGCGGTTTTCTCAATGACTAATCTTATAGATATGAAAATGGTTATGGTTCGCCTTGCGGCAAGCGGAGCCTTTACTTCAAGAGAAGCTGATATTCTTTACGGTCAGCTGACAGGCAAATATGTTACTCTGACGACACTTCCCGTTTCTATTTCGACGGCTCTTGCAACGGCAGTTCTGCCCAATATTGCCGCTTCTATTGCATTAAAGGATCAAAAAGCCGTTAAGGCTAAGGTGAATACTTCCTTAAGGCTTACTATGATAATTTCGATCCCTGCGGCAATAGGTATGGGGGTTTTGGCTAATCAGATTTTGCAGCTTCTCTACCCCAACTATCCCGAAGGGGGCGAGCTTTTGGCAATCGGTGCCATAAGCATAATTTTCCTTGCGCTGTCTCAGATAGAAACAGGTATTTTACAGGGGATAGGAAAGGTCTATATTCCGGCGGTAAACGCCCTTATAGGCGCACTTGTGAAAATCCCCTTAAACTATGTTCTTATAGCTATTCCCTCAATTAATGTTAAGGGGGCTGTTATAAGCACTATAGGCTGCTATGTGGTTTGTGCATTTCTTAACCTTTTGGCTCTAAAAAGGGCGACGGGCATTAAGTTTGACTTTGTGTCAATACTTTTAAAGCCGATTTTGGCTTCCCTTATTATGGGTGTCGGATGTTTGGGGCTTTATAATCTTATTTATTCGGTTCTGCCCTCAAACTCAATTTGCACTATAATAGCTATAATTTTTGCAATTATTGTTTTTGTGGTTGCTCTTGCACTTATGAAGGGCTTTAAGAGAGAGGATTTGGCTCTTCTGCCTATGGGCGGAAAGCTTATTGCCACACTTGAAAAGTTCAGGTTAATAGATTAATTGTATTATGTACCATAAAAGTCGATTGCTGCGTGCGTTGCACTCCCGCAATCGACACCCCGACATTCGCATCCGGGTCTATCGACCCTATATGCTCATTATGGGGCGGTTGTCTGATAAACAGTCAGTTGTGCAAGCAAGCTTGCCCATATGCCTGTTTATCGACAACACTTTTAAATAAAATATTAAGGAAGAAAATAAAATGAACAGACAGGATTTAAGAAACAGAAAGAGGATTGTTGTTAAAATAGGAACAACCTCTCTTACTTATCCTAACGGAAACATAAATTTCAGACGCTTTGACAGGCTTGCGGCGGTTTTGACTGACATAAGAAACAGCGGCAGAGAGGTTATTTTGGTAAGTTCCGGGGCTATTGCGGTGGGAGCCAAAAGACTGGGGCTTGCGGAAAGACCCAGAGACATTATAGGCAAACAGGCTTCCTCAGCTGTGGGTCAGGCTATACTTATGCAGTATTATGAAAAAAGCTTTAACGAGTTTAATCAGCGTGTGGCTCAAATTCTTTTGACTAAGGATATATTTAACTATGACCACAAAAGGGCAAATGTTAAAAACACGCTGTCAAGGCTTATTGAAATGGGAGTTATTCCCATAGTAAACGAAAACGATACGGTTGCCACAGAGGAATTTAACGAATTTTCAGACAATGACACACTGGCTTCATACGTAACGGAGCTTATAGGCGGCGACCTTCTTATACTTCTTTCCGACATTGACGGAATGTTTACAGGAGACCCCAACAAGGACTCTTCAGCCAAGCTTATAAGCGTTATAGAAAGCATTGACGAAAATATTTTGAGACAGGCAGGGGGCTCTGCGTCCTCTTTTGGCACAGGGGGAATGGCTTCGAAGGTTCAGGCGGCGGCTAAGGTTAATGCCGCAGGATGTGATATGGTAATTGCAAAGGGGGACGACCCTTCCGTAATTTATAAAATTACTGAGGGAGAGGACGTAGGCACATTATTTTTAAGGAGACAGCCCTAAAATGGATAAAAAAACCTTAAGGAAAAGCTTTTTGAAAATAAGAAGTGAAATTTCCGAGAAATCAAGGCATAAAAAAAGCCTTATAATAGCCGAAAAGCTTTTTAACTCAGAGGAATATAAAAACAGCGGCTTTGTTTTCGCTTATTCCTCATACGGCTCTGAGGCTGAAACAGAAGAGATTATAAAGAAAGCCTTTTCCGACGGAAAAAGGGCGGCTCTTCCGGTTATGCTTGAGGAAAAGGGAAAAATGGCTTTTATTGAGATTACGGCTGAAACAGAGCTTGTTAAAAACAAAACAGGCATATATGAGCCGGTTTATGATGAAAGAAAGGCGGTTACACCCCAAAAGGGCGATGTTGTGATCGTGCCGGGAGCGGCTTTTACACTTAAGGGAGAACGAATGGGCTACGGCGGCGGCTATTATGACAGATATTTATGCCGCTGTGAAGCCTATAAAATAGGAATTTGCTTTAAAGAGCAGCTTGCGGAGCAGCTTCCTCAGGACTGCTTTGATATAAAAACGGACAAGGTAATAACAGATTAGACAATGTGATAACAGATTAGGAGGGGAAACTATGGACATTAACACAATAGGCAAAAACGCCAAGGCGGCTTCAAGGCTTACGGCGGCAATGGAAACAAAGCAGAAAAACGAAATTCTGACTGTCTGCGGAGAAGCCTTAATTAACAACGCCGACGCAATTATCGAAGCAAACGGCGCCGACGTAGAAAAGGCAAAGGCAAACGGTATGCCTAAGCCCTTAATTGACAGGCTTATGCTTAACAAGGGCAGAATTGAGGCTATGGCAGACGGACTTTTTCAGATAGCCAAGCTTCCCGACCCCGTAGGCGAATATGTGTCTATGAACACCCTTCCCAACGGTCTTATTGTGGGTCAAAAGCGTGTGCCTATGGGAGTTATAGGCATAATTTACGAAGCAAGACCCAATGTCACAAGCGACGCCTTCGGGCTTTGTCTTAAGGCAGGAAGCGCCGTAATTTTAAAGGGCGGTTCAGACGCAATTAATTCAAACAAGGCTGTTGTTGACATTTTAAGACAGGCAATAGAAAATATAGGTGTAAACCCCGACATAGTTACTCTGATTGAGGACACAAGCCGTGAAACAACCACTGCCCTTATGCGTCTTAATGAATATGTGGATCTGCTTATTCCCAGAGGCGGAGCAGGGCTTATTTCGGCGGTTGTTAAAAACTCCACAGTTCCCGTTATTGAAACAGGAACGGGCAATTGTCATATTTACGTAGATGACAGTGCAAAAATTCAAATGGCTTTGGACATTCTCATTAACGCCAAAACTCAGAGAACAGGTGTCTGCAATGCGGCTGAGTCTCTTTTGGTAAGCGAAAAAATCGCTCCCGAATTTTTGCCCCTTGCGGCAAAAGCTCTTAAGGAAAAGGGCGTTGAGATTAGGGGCTGCGAAAAAACAGCGAAAATCTGCAGAGACTTCGAAATTATTCCGGCAACGGAAGAGGACTACGCAAAGGAATTTTTGGACCTTATTATTTCGGTTAAGGTTGTTAAGGACGTAAACGAAGCAATTGATCATATAGCAAAATATTCAACAGGTCATTCGGAAGCTATCGTTACCGAAAGCTATGAAAATGCTCAGAGGTTTTTGGCTCAGGTTGACTCTGCGGCAGTTTATGTCAATGCGTCAACACGCTTTACGGACGGAAACGAGTTCGGCTTCGGCGCTGAAATAGGCATTTCAACCCAAAAGCTTCACGCAAGAGGTCCTATGGGGCTTCAGGCTCTCACCACAACTAAATTTGTGATTTACGGAAACGGTCAAGTCAGACCGTAATATAAAGAAAAATTTGCTGATTTAAATATTTTGTCATTGACAAAAGGCTCATAGTTTATTATAATATAATGGTTGACGGAAAGAGGCGTGGTGCGGTTCCGTACTTTGTCTCGGTAGCTCAGCGGATAGAGCGACCGCCTCCTAAGCGGTAGGCCGGAGGTTCGATTCCTCTCCGGGACGGAGATATATATTAAGAAAGCCGAAGGTTATATTATTTAGCCCTCGG
>JAJBVU010000047.1 GCA_020859645.1 Eubacterium sp.
CTTTTTTAATATAATTAAAAAAAGGCTTGGATGTGAGGGGCTTTGCTTAACGGTTTATGGGCAGGAATGATTTTTTTTGGAATATTGGCGGCTGCCTTTTTGGGAAATATGGAAGCGGTGACCAACGGCGCAATAGAATCATCGAAGGAAGCCGTAAATGTGGTAATAGTTATGTCGGGGGTTTTGTCAATGTGGACGGGGCTTATGAAAATAGGGGAGAAATCGGGGCTGATTGATGACCTTTCGGAGAGGCTTAAGCCCTTTTTGAGGTTTCTGTTCCCGGATATGCCTCCTAATCACAAGGCAATGAAGCATATAGCAACGAACGTAATAGCCAATGTTTTGGGACTTGGGTGGGCGGCTACTCCGGCAGGGCTTTTGGCTATGAAGGAAATGCAGAAATTAAATCCGGACAAGGAAAGGGCAAGCCGGGCTATGTGTATGTTTATGGTGTTTAATATGAGCTCTCTTCAGCTTGTGTCGGTAAATATAATAGCCTACAGGGCACAGGCAGGCTCGGCTAACCCCTCGGAGATTATAGGCCCCGGGCTTTTTGCAACCCTTGTGTCTACGGTTACGGGAATTGTTGTTATAAAGCTGATTGAGGTGAAAAAAAGAAAATGCAGATACTAATTGTTATATCAAATCTTATGCTGCCGGTTGTTTTTGTAGCTATAATTTCTCACGGAATAGCCCATGGGGTTAAGGTTTACGATGCCTTTATAGAGGGGGCTGTTGAGGGAATGAAGTGCGCCCTTGACATTATGCCTACGCTTATAGGGCTTATGATGGCGGTGGGTATTTTAAGGGCGTCCGGAGCCTTGGATCTTTTGGCTCAAATTTTGGAGCCTTTCACGTCCCTGATACACTACCCCTCGGAGCTTGTTCCCCTGACATTTATGAGATTGGTTTCTTCCTCTGCTTCAACGGGAATTTTGCTTGACCTTTTTAAGCAATACGGTCCCGACAGCTACATAGGGCGGCTTGTGTCGGTTATGATGAGCTGTACCGAAACGGTTTTTTACACTATGAGCATTTATTTTATGTCCGTTAAAATAACAAAAACACGCTATACCCTTGTGGGGGCGCTTATAGCCAATTTCGCCGGAATAATAGCAAGTGTGGCAATCTGCAAGGCAGTTTGGGGATAGAAGGGCAGGGGAGTTTACATCATTTTTAAGAAAAACCGCCGCAGAAAAGAAAAAATTCTGCGGCGGCATACCATTTTTATTCATTGTGAAAAAAGTCATAGACTGCCTTTGCGGCTCTGCTGTCCATACCCTCTACGGAAGAAAGCTCTTCTATGGAGGCTTTTTTTATTCCCTCTATATCGCCGAAATGCTTTATAAGCCGTTTTCTGCGGATTTCGCCTATGCCCTTAATATCGTCCAAAACAGACCGGAACTCACGCTTTTCTCTTGAATGTCTGTGATATTCTATAGCGAAGCGGTGAACCTCGTCCTGTATTCTTGTGACGAGCTTAAAGCCCTCTGAGTTCGGCGGCAGAAGAACCTCTCTGCCGTTGTAAATAAGCCCTCTGGTTCTGTGGCGGCTGTCTTTAACCATTCCGCAGACAGGCACATTAAGCCCCATTTTGCTTATAACCCCTTCCGCTGTGTGAACGTGTCCCTTTCCGCCGTCTATAAACAAAACATCGGGCAGAATGTTGAATTTGGGCTTTTCGGTCTGCTCTTCTGTTTCCTTCTTATACCGCATAAAACGCCTTGTCAGAACCTCTTCCATACTTGCGTAATCGTTGGGCCCATAAACAGACTTTATTTTAAACTTTCGATAGTCGCTTCTTTTGGGCTTTCCCCCCTCAAAAACAACCATTGACCCCACTGATTCAAAGCCCTGTGTGTTTGAAATATCGTAGGACTCAATTCTGTTTATGTCAAAGTCTCCACCCAAAGCCTGCTTGATTTCCTCCAAGGCTCCGGTGGTACGTCTCTTTTCACGCTTAATATCCTCTCCGTGTTTTTCCAAAATAACAAGGGCGTTTTCGTCAGCCATTTTACAAAGTCTGTTTTTAGTGCCTTTTTTAGGCATAATAACCGAAACTCTCTGCCTCTTAACGGCAGTCAGCCATTCTTCGATTGCTTCTCTGTCTGCTATTTCCTCGCCGACTAAAATTTCTTTGGGAATAAAGGGCGTTCCGCCGTAAAACTGCTTTATAAAGTTTTCAACGGTTTCCCCTCTGCTTACTCCGTCGGGATAAAACAGCATAAAATGCTCTCTGCCTACAAGCTTTCCCCCTCTGATGAAGAATACCTGAACAACTGCGTCTCCGTTTGCCCTGGCAAGCCCCAACACGTCTCTGTCGCAGTCCGCCATATCCTCAACAGCCTGTTTTTCACCCATTTTTTTAATGGCTTCAATAGAGTCTCTGTATTTTGCGGCTTTTTCATATTCAAGCTCTTCTGACGCCGCAAGCATTTTTCCCTCAAGGTCTTTTATAATTTCATCATGTTTTCCGCTTAAAAACCGCTCAACCCCGTCGGTATGCTCCTTATATTCCTCTTCGGTTACTCTGCCCGTGCAGGGGGCTAAGCATCTGCCTATGTGATAATTAAGACAGGGACGTTCCTTCCCTATGTCTCTGGGGAATTTTTTATTGCACCGCCTTAACTGCCAAACGTTGTTAATAAGCTCCAAATTTTCCTTAACCATTCCGGCGGCGGTAAATGGCCCGAAATATTTTGCCTTGTCTCTGCCCTTTTGCCTTGTCATAAACACACGGGGAAACATTTCGTTTGAGGTCAGCTTTATATAGGGGTAGGTTTTATCATCGGTCAGCATAATGTTGTATTTGGGGGAATATTTCTTTATGAGATTATTCTCCAAAATAAGGGCTTCGACCTCTGTTTCCGTCACTATATATTCAAAGCTTGCAATGTGGGAAACCATTGCTTCCACCTTTGCGCCCTTGTCTCTCGACTGAAAATACTGACGAACCCTGTTTCTTAAAAGCTTTGCCTTGCCTACGTATATAACGGTTTCGTTTTTGTCCTTCATTATATAAACACCGGGCTTTAAAGGCAGCTCCTTAAGCTCCTTTTCAAAGTCAAACATTATGCTCACCTACCACCTCTCCGTCATCCGCACTGCTTTTTACAAAAATCAGTGCGAATGCCACCTCCCCTCAAGGGGAGGCTTGTCGGCGACCTTAAATCAATCACAACAATTTGTTATGCTTCAATCTCTTTAATAAGATTTACCATTTCAATAGCCGAAAGGGCGCAGTCATAGCCCTTATTGCCTGCCTTTGTGCCGGCTCTTTCGATTGCCTGCTGAATTGTGTCTGTGGTTACGATTCCGAACAAAACGGGAATACCTCTCTTAAGAGATGTCTGTGCAATGCCCTTAGAAACCTCATTGCAGACCAAATCATAATGGCTTGTTGAACCTCTTATAACGGCGCCGAGACAGATAACGGCGTCATACTTTCCGCTTTGAGCCATTTTATCAGCAATTACGGGAATTTCAAAAGCACCGGGCACCCATGCAACGCTAATGTTTTCGTCTGCTACGTCGTGTCGTTTAAGCCCGTCAAGAGCCCCGGACAAAAGCTTCGACACAATAAATTCATTAAATCTTGAACAGATAATACCTACTCTAATTCCGTTTGCAACAAGTTTTCCTTCAAAAGTTTTCATTATAAGCTTCCTCCTTAAAAAAGTTAATTATTACAGTTTATCAAAGGTCTAAAAAGTGACCCATTTTTTCTTTTTTTGTTTTAAGATAAAATTCATCGTCCTCGTTAGGCTCAATCTGAATAGGCACTCTCTCCGTAATTTCAATTCCGTAGCCTGAAAGCCCCGTCAGCTTCTTGGGGTTATTTGTCATTAGACGAAGCTTTTTAACCCCCAAATCAACCAAAATCTGAGCGCCTATGCCGTAGTCTCTTAAGTCCTCGGGGAAACCCAAAGCCAAATTTGCTTCAACAGTGTCTAAGCCCTGATCCTGAAGCTGATAGGCTTTCAGCTTGTTTATAAGTCCTATTCCTCTGCCCTCCTGTCTCATATAAACAAGAACGCCTCTGCCCTCTTTTTGAATATTTCTCATAGCGGCGGCATACTGCTGACCGCAGTCACAACGGCAGCTGCCCAAAGCGTCGCCGGTAAGACACTCCGAGTGAACTCTGCAGAGAACAGGCTCGCCGTCGGAAACGTCACCCTTAACAAGGGCAACGTGATGCTCTCCGTTAAGTTTGTTTACATAGCCGTAAATTGTAAATTCGCCGTATTTTGTGGGCATATGAGCCTTTGCCACACACTCTATAAGCTTTTCTCTCTTTATTCTGTAAGCCACAAGGTCGGCAATTGTGATAATTTTAAGACCATGCTCCTTTGCAAAATCAATAAGGTCGTCACGTCTTGCCATAGTTCCGTCGTCTTTCATAATTTCGCAGCAAAGCCCCATAGGCTTAAGCCCTGCAAGGCGGCAAAGGTCAACAGTGGCTTCGGTGTGACCTACACGCTTTAAAACGCCGCCCTCTCTTGCTTCAAGAGGGAACATATGCCCGGGGCGTCTGAAGTCAGAGGGCTTTGCATCGTCGCTGACAGCCTTCATAGCTGTTAGTGAACGCTCGTAGGCACTGACACCGGTGGTTGTTCCCACATAGTCTATTGAAACGGTAAAAGCCGTTTCGTGATTGTCTGTGTTGTGTTCAACCATAGGCTCAAGCCCCAGCTTTTGGGTGTATTCCTTTGTCATAGGCATACAAATAATGCCCTTGGCGCAGCTTGCCATAAAGTTTACGGCGTTTGTGTCCGCAAATTCCGCAGCAACTATAATATCCCCCTCGTTTTCTCTGTCCTCATCGTCTACGGTAACAATCATTTTTCCGTTTCTGATGTCCTCAATAGCTTCTTCAATTGTGTTTGCGATAAATTCCTTCAAACCTGTTTCCTCCTATATTTAATAGCCGTTCTCAATGAGAAATTCCATAGTTATTTCTTCATTGGGCTTTGGCTTTTCGCCTTTTATAAATTTTTCAACATACTTTCCTATTACGTCTGTTTCGAGGTTTACAATGTCGCCCGGGCTTTTTTCAAGCAGTGTTGTTTCACTGCCTGTGTGGGGAATAACCCCCACCGAAAAGCTGCTTTCGTCAACCCTCATAACCGTCAGGCTTATGCCGTCAATGGCTATTGAACCCTTTTCAACGATATAATATAAAAGCTCCGCCGCAGCTCCTATTTTAACAACAGTTGAAATGCCTTCTTTTTCAAGGCTTAAAATTTTCCCTGTGCCGTCAATGTGACCGCTGACAATGTGCCCTCCAAATCTTCCGTCGCAAAGCATAGCCCTCTCTAAGTTTACTCTGCTTCCGGCTCTTAAGCCGCCTAAAGAGCTTCGTCTCAGGCTTTCAGCCATAACATCGGCTCTGAAGCCGTCGGGCAAAACCTCGCAGGCGGTCAGACACAAGCCGTTTACGGCTATGCTGTCTCCCTCCTTAAGACCCTCTGTGATTTTTTCCGCCTGAACCTCAAGCCTTGCAAAATCCGTTCCCTTAACAATTCCGCCGATTGTTCCCACTTCTTCAACAAGCCCCGTAAACATTAAATCACCTCATATTCCAAAACAACATCGCTGCCTATTTTATAAATCTCAGGCTCTTTAAGCCTTATTGCTTCCTTAAGGCTTTCAACTCCGTCACCTTCAACGGGAGTTTTTGAGGTTCTGCCTCCTAAAATCATAGGTGCGAAAAAAATTAAAACTTTATTGCAAAGCCCCTCTTTGAGAACAGAAAAGTTGATTTCTCCGCCGCCCTCAACCATAAGGCTGTCTATTTTAAGCTCACCAAGCTTCGAAAATAAATCTCTCATATCAAGTCTGCCGTCGTTTTCCTTACCCTCCAAAACCTTAACCCCCGCTTGTCTGAGCTTTTCCGCTTTATCACTGCCGGCATTTAAACAGGCGGCTATGGTTTCATATTCCGAAGCGGTTTTGACGATTTTGCTGTCTAAGGGCAGTTTTAAATGTGAGTCGCAGATTATTCTGACGGGGCTTCTCATTCCCGAAATTCGGCAGTTAAGCATAGGATCATCAGCCAAAACTGTGCCTATGCCCACTAAAATTCCCCTGTATTCACCCCTCATAGCGTGAACCCTTTGACGGGATTTTTCGCAGCTTATCCACTGAGACTCTCCCGAAGCCGCCGCAATTTTTCCGTCGGCGGACATAGCAAATTTACAGACGCAATAGGGCATTTTTGTTTTTATATAGTGGAAAAAGATGCCGTTTATGCTGTCGCATTTTTCCTTTAAAACCCCTGTTGTGACCTCAATTCCGCTGTTCCTTAAAATTTCCGTTCCCTTGCCGTTTACAAGGGGGTTGGGGTCATCTGAGCCTACAAAAACTCTTTTTATGCCGCTTTTTATAACCGCTTCTGTGCAGGGGGGCTGTTTTCCGTAATGACAGCAGGGTTCGAGGGTTACGTACATATCCGCCCCTCTCACATCGCCTTTTGCGGCGGCGAGGGCTTCTCTTTCGGCATGAAGTCCGCCGTATTGCCTGTGCCAGCCCTCTCCCAAAACAACGCCGTCCTTAACTATAACAGCACCCACCATAGGGTTTGGGCTTACAAAGCCCTTTCCCCTAAGAGCAAGCTCAACGGCTCTCTCCATATATTTTTTCTTTTCGTCTTCCAAAGCATTCACTCCCTAAAAGGGCATAAAGAAAGCCCCGACAAAGTATTCGGGGCAAAAATCGTATCAAAAGGGCAGCTGACAATCAACTGAAAGGTCTGCCTTAATCTTCTTCCATCCGGACTGTAACCGTCGGCTTTGGACTTTCGCCAAATCAACTGCAAAGGCAGCTTGCGGGCTTTAACCGCCGATAAGGAATTTCACCTAACCCCGAAGACTTAAACATCTGTTATTGGTTTGTTAAAAACATTATACACCTGTTCAAGACATAATGCAACCCCTGTTTTAAACTTTTTATATATTCTAAAACGAAAGAAAAATCATAAATTTTTTTGTTGTTTTATCTGCAATGATATGTTATAATAACGTCAAGAATTTCCTGTCTTTTGACAGGAGTTCCCGCAAAGGGGAGCAAACAGGCGGTTGTTTTATTCCTCACCTTCCTATTGCATATGAAAGAGGTGATGCTTATGATTTAAGCGGTTATCTTCAGGATTATGAGAGAGGTAGGAGGTGATGTTGTCTATGATACAGATTATTTATGATGTATATGCACTCGTTGTAATTATTGCGGTGATTATACGTATCGTAAAAATAATAATCCAAAACATAACAAAAAGATAACCGTCGGGCTAGCCAATCCTTGACGGTTATCTATAAATAACTACATAGGTGAGGAATAAACTGCCTACAGTTTTTCCCCTTTGTATTTTTATAATAACACAACGTCAGTTTTCTGTCAAGCAAAAGAACTGCATTTTCGAAAAATTATAAACACAAGAAGAGCTTCAATATTTTCAGCTGTACTTAGTTAAAAGAACAGAAAATTTAACAGAATTATTTTGGCAGTCTATCATAATTTCTGTGAAGCTGTCCCTAACGGACTGATTTAAAAAATCGAAAACAAGAGAGCGGTAAATTTCGGAGTTTGAAAGCTCCTTAAGAGCCGCTTTTTTAAATTCCGAGGGAAGGTTCGAGGTTGGGGCTTCGTTCTCCTCCGGCTCGTTGTCTTGGGGTCTTGCTCCCTTTAAGCGGTAAACCATATCCTTTAAAATGCATAGGTGCTTCTTTTTTGAAAGTATAATGTCCCTTAAAATGCTTTTATCCTCAGTGTCAATAAGCTTTTCAAGAAGCTTTGTGTAATACTCTGTTTCTTCGTTTATATTATCTATTTGATCTGAAATAAGGCTTAAAACCTCTTCATTTACCCGGGTGTTATTCATTTAGGTCTCTCCACAGCTATAATATTAAGCATATGCACAGGGAAACAAAAAAATGCCTCACCCTTAAGGGAAGCATTTTTGTTTTTATACGGAAACAATTTTTTGATTGAGAATAACTGTTGCTGCAGCAATTCCCACCGCTGCGCCCACAACCATTTGAGTTATGTTTCCCGGTATTGAGGTCAAAGGCGTCACAAGATTAAATGTAAAAATAAATTCCGTTATGTAATAACCTATGACCTTAATTATTGTACAGGCAGCTGCGGCGGCTATGCATTTTGAGATTTTAAGAGAGCCGTTTTCCGCAAAGGCAATTTTACCGGCAGTATAGCCCATTAAAAGGCTGATTACAAAGGTAAAGGGCGCCCATGCGAAATATTCCGAAAAGAGGTCGAAAAGCCCCATTCCCACGCCGCCGGCAAAGGCTGCGGATTTCTTTCCGAAAAGAAAGGCTGTCAAAAACATAAAAGCCGTTCCCAAATGAACATAGCCGCCGCCGGTTATTGAAGGCGTGTGAAAGCCTATTCGTGAGCCTACGAAAACCAAAGCCGTCATAAGCCCCGTCAAAGCCATAGTTTTAACATCTATTCTTTTATTTTTCATTTTTTTCATACTCCTTTAAAAATTCTGTGTGCATATCGCATTTTAAACCGACACCTTCAGCCTTAAGGGCTTCGGTCAGAGCCTTAAGCAGTGTATACATATTTTCTTTTGTAGCATTTTCCCCCATATGACCTAAGCGAATAACCTTATTTTCAAGATAGCCTATGGAGCTGCCAATCAAAATGCTGTAATTATCCAAAATATATCTTTGAATTTTCTTAAAGTCTGCTCCTTCGGGAATAATCATAGCCGTAACTGTGTTTGAAAAGCCGCTTTCGGCGTAAATTTCCAATCCGGCTGACTTAACAGCGGCTCTGACAGCTTCGCCGATAACTTTGTGGCGGTTAATATAATCGTCAGAAAAGAGAACATCGAGGGCAGTGTCAAGGGCGTTTATAAGGTGAATCGGCATAGTATAGGGAAACCACTTATTTTCATACCAGTTTTTAAACGCCGCAAGGTTTAAATAAAAGCCCTTAATCGGAGTTTTTCGGCTGTCGATTGCCTTCTTTGCGTCGGCGCTTATAGAAAGATATGTAAGACCCACAGGTGCGGAAAGCGCCTTTTGAGAAGCCCCCAAGGCAATGTCTATTTTCCATTCGTCCGTCTTTATTTCGTCTCCCCCTGTGGCTGAAACGCTGTCAACAACCGTCATTATGCCGTAGGACTTAAGCAAGGGACAAATTTTGTCTACGGGGTTTAAAATGCCTGAGGGTGTTTCACAGTGAACCACAGTTGCATATTTGAAATTATGATCATTTTCCAGAAATTCCTTAAGACTGTCTATATCAACCTCTTTTTCGTAATCGCTTTTGAAAATTACGGGAGTTCCGCCGTAAAGAGACACAAAGTCCGCAAAGCCTGCCCCGAAAATTCCGTTGTCAATAACCAGAACCCGATCCCCCTCTTCCGTCAGAGAACAACAGGCGGCTTCCAAGCCCAAAATCCCCTCGCCTGCCATAATAAGCACATCGTTTTCTGTGTTTAAAAGCCTTTGAAGCTTTCCGCAGACATTTTTATAAAGCTCATAAAAGCTTAAGTCTATGTCGGGGTTTGTTTGGGGCTCGGAAAGAGCCTTTAATGTTTTGGGGTTTATATCCGTAGGACCGGGGGTCAGAATTTTAGGTACAGTCATATCT
>JAJBVU010000107.1 GCA_020859645.1 Eubacterium sp.
GGTTTTGAACTTAATGTAAAAATATTTTACATTTATAAGAATTTTGACATTGTGACTTGACAAATATAATTCCGCAATATATAATGTAAAATATAGGTAAAATCAGGTGTATTTTAAAAAAAGGAGGTGATGATATGGCGGAAAAGAACTTTTTATTTTCAATTGACGAGAGCAGAAAAAAAGAACTTATTGACAAGCTTACCGATGAACTTGTTGTTTTAAGGGCGAAAGCCGGAATTGCACAGGAGGATTTAGCAAGGATTATAGGTGTTACAAGGCAGACATACGGAAATATCGAAAGAAAAGACAAGCCCATGTCTTGGGGGACCTATTTATCGCTGATTTTCTTTTTTGAGCATAACAACCAGACGGCTCAGATGTTAAGGCAAAGCGGTATATTTCCCGATGACATTATAGTTGGCTTTAACAACGGAAAGCCATTTGTAAGCTATTATCAAAGTGAAAAAATCGATCCTACAATGAGTGAAATGATAGAAAACCTTGACGAACAGGGAATACATTCTCTGAAAACCTTCCTTATGGTCGAATATGCAAGATGCAAAAAGCTGCCGGGTGACTATGTTGTTAAAGCTTTTAACGGAAAATCGTTTAATAGCAAAATTTCTGAGGGTGACGTGAATACTCAAAAAGCTCTTAAAAGGATAAGAGAAAAGAGGAAGAACAATGAGTGAGAGCGTAAAACAAAAGGCTCGTAAATTTTGCCGTGAATACAGGGTTTTTAATCCGTCTAAGGAGCAAATTGAGAAAATCATTGAATCCTTGGGATTTACGATTATTGAGTATAATCTGATTTATAATGATCCGGATGTGAATACGGTTTTGGCTGAGTTGAAGCTGACTGAGGAGATAGTCAGAACAAACGGCTTCACTTATACCAGTGACAAATACAGACTGGTTTTTATAAACGAGAATCTGTCTGATGAGGAGAAACAAATAGTTCTGCTTCATGAGCTTGGACATATTTACTGCGGACATTTTTCTCATTCCAATATAATTGGGCTTGATGTTAAAGACGAACTGGAGGCAAATGAATTTGCCCACTATGTTATGTTTCCGGCACTATACGAAAAGCTGATTTGGCTTATCTTGAGCAATAAGAAAAAGGTAATTGCGGCAATTATAGTTATAGCGGTTTGCTGCGGAATTGCTGTACATACACTAAAGGAACAAACCTATTTCGGGGAATATTATGTTACCGAATCAGGGCAAAAATATCATGAGAAAGAGTGTATATTTATAAAAAACAAAACCAATGTTCACAGGCTGACAAAGGAGGGATTTGAATCAGGAGATTATGAGCCTTGTAAGGTGTGTCTTCCGTAAAATGTGAAGAAAAAAATTTTCATAAACAGGGCTATGTGCAAGTTTTTTTCACATAGGGCATGATAAAATTAATTATATAGGTAGTTAAACACAAATAATCAAACTTAAGGAGGAAAAGATATGGATAACAATGATTTGGAAAAACAGGAAAATAGCTTAAGATATACGGATTATACTAAAATGTGATTTTAATTGCAAAAGGAGAGGGATGCAACATGAAGAGGTTTTTAATGCTTATTTTTGCGGCTTTACTGGCACTGTCATTAGCGGCTTGCGGAAATGCTTCAAATAATAACTCTGATGAAAGTTTAAAAATTGAAGCTGATAAAACAGAAAAAACAACTGAATTAACTACTGACAAAGCCGCAACAGACTTAATAACAGCTGAACAAACAACAGTAGTAACTACTACAGAACCGACAACGGCATCTCCTTCTGTTACAACAGGACAAAGCAATGCTTTAAGAAAAGCAAAATCCTATTTAAGCTTTTCGGCTTTTTCCCATACTGGGTTGGTAGAGCAGTTGGAATATGAAGGCTTTTCAAATGATGAAGCTGTGTATGGTGCAGATAATTGCGGAGCCGACTGGAATGAACAAGCAGTGAAAAAGGCAAAATCTTATTTACAGTTTTCCTCTTTTTCTTATGAAAGCTTAATACAGCAGTTGGAATATGAGGGTTTTACTCACGATCAGGCAGTATACGGCGCAGATAACAGCGGTTTAAACGGTTCTGATCAAGCAGTAGAAAAAGCAAAGTCATATCTTAGCTTTTCGGCATTTTCATATACGGGATTAATAGAACAATTGGAATATGAGGGCTTTTCACATGAAGAAGCAGTAAAAGCTGCAGATAACTGCGGAGCCGACTGGAATGAACAGGCTGCTAAAAAAGCAAAATCATACTTGAATTTTTCTGCTTTCTCCCGTGAGGGATTAATTCAGCAGCTTGAATACGAGGGTTTTACATATGAACAGGCTGCTTACGGCGCTTCGGCAAACGGATATTAATGGTTGTCGGTTATAATTTATTTTTCTGTGTGTAGTAGGTTTAATATATTTAATAAGTAAAAATGGGAGGTAATATTTAATGAAAAAGCTTTTACTGATTTTATGTGTTTTTGTATTTGTGATTTCAGTGACTTCCTGCGGTTCTTCTGATGGAGTGTCTCAGGAAGAATATGATGCACTTCTTGCTGAAATAGAGGAATTAAAGGGCAAACAAGAGGCTAATGACGATACGGAAGAAGAAGCTGCAAATGAGGATATTTCCGAAAATGATGAAACAGCAGAAGATAATTCCCCACAGTCAGAGGACGCAATCGAAATAGTTGCGGAATATTCATATGCAGATTCAATCGGTTGGTATAATTATCATTTTATTGTTATAAAAAATAATACAAATGAAACGCTTTCCGTAAGTTCTTCATCAATAGCATATGATGCAGATGGAAACGTATTGGGGGCAGATGATGCCAGTTTTGATGCTTTGGGAGCAGGTTGTACTTCTGTTATGCGTGAAGCATTTGATATTGAAGGAGTTGCTGCCAGATATGACACTACTGTTTCTTCAGCACCTCCGAGCTATTATGAGTCGGTTATACAAGATTTAACATATACGGAATCCAATATAGCAAGTGGTGCTGTATTCCAAGTAACCAATAACGGAAGCGAAGCAGCTGAATTTGTTGAAGGATATGCGCTTTTCTTTAAAGATGGAAATTTAGTCGGTTATGATGATGCGTACTTTACTGATGATGACAGCGAAATAAAGCCCGGGGCAACTGTTACAAAGCAGCTTGATATTAATAAAGAATTTGATAGTATCCAGTTCTATTTGGATGGCAGAAGATAATTTAAGAAGAGGCTGAATAATCGGTCGCTGCTTAAGGTAAAATGATTACACACACAGGAAAATTAATAAATTTAACATATTAAATGCTGTTTACAAAAATATAGTTATCCTCTCGGCTTTGTGACAAAAAATATAAATCTTTGCCGAGAGGATATTTATAATTTGGAAAAGTATTGAATTTAGAATTGACTTGTATATAACAAGTTAATATTGAATAATCGTCCGTAATATGATACAATATTTTACATAATAATTAAGTTGTTTGTGGATATATAAGCTATTGATTAAAGAAATAATAAGATTAAACAGCTTTGTTGTACAGAATAATGACGGAGGTTATGGAATGATGAAGTCTACGAGTTACAGCGCAGGGCTTATGTCTCAGAGCTTTTGGTTCCTTGAATTTAAGAAGGCGGTCAGGCTGAGGAAAGATGGCTTAAGCTGTGACGAAATAAAGAAAAAGTGTGTCAGAGAAAATCTTTTCGGAGCAGCAAAAGAGTACAGGGCGCTGAGAATAGCGGGATATATTGTAAACAGAATAAAAACAATGGACGAAGAATTGGTTGATTTGTTCTGTTCCTCTGAGGTCGGTACGCAAAAAATCATAAATCTGATTACAATTATGCGTGGTGACAGGCTGTTTTTTGAATTTATTTACGAGGTTTACAGAGAAAAGGTTATACTTGGAGCCGAGGCGATGGAGGATATGGACGCAAACGTATTTTTTACACGAAAAGAATCCCAAAGCGAGGTTATAGAAGGTTGGAAGGATTCTACAAAGCGTCATTTGCGTTCAAACTATCTGAATTTTATGACGGACGCCAATCTTTTGACTGTCATAAACAAGAAAAAAATCATCACCAGACCCATTTTGGACGTTGAACTTGAAAGATACCTTATTTCCCATAAAGAAGAAGTCTTTATAAAAGCTCTTACGGGGGTGAACTGACCTTGAAAAATTTGAATTTGGAAGAAAAATTAAATATTGCGGAAGCTATGATAAACAAGCCCTCTTTTCGCTGCAACAAAGGTCTCGGCAACGAGGTGGGCTATTATATTTTTGACTATCCGCCGGAGCAGGAGCTGACTGTCCGCAGGTGGATTGAAAACATACGCAGAAAAAACGAAGAATCGCAGGACGAATACAAAATTATTGTATTTGACCTGTATAAAATTGTAATTGAGATTTTACAGAAAAAGGGATATTTGGAGAAATGCTTTGAGTTTGAGAAGAAAAACGGCTTTGAGCGTATCACAAAGGCAGTGGGAAATATGCTCCGCATAACGTCGAAAGACAATCTTATTATAAAGCATATTAAGGAGAACACCCCCGAAAAGGCTGTTGTTTTTTTGACAGGTGTAGGGAAGTGCTATCCTATTTTACGTTCTCATACCGTGCTCAACAATCTTCATCAGGTTATGGACAATGTGCCTGTGGTTATGTTCTACCCCGGCAAATATGACGGACAGGAGCTTGTGCTTTTTTCGGACATAAAAGACGACAACTATTACCGTGCGTTTAAATTAGTGGTCGGTGATTAGTTAGCAGTTATAAGTGGATTTGCAATAAGGAGAGGGCAAAATGAAAATAAAAGAAATGTTTGTAAAACCTATCGACCGTGACATAAAGGGCGTTATAAAGGTCGGGCAGGACGACAATGCCAATATTAAGCAGGAGCTTGAAGAATATGTTGTTACCCGTGAGCTTCAAAAGCATTTTCGTGACTTTTTCGACAGCTATAAAAGGGGAATTACCGGAACAACAGACAAAATGGGCGTGTGGGTTTCAGGCTTTTTCGGAAGCGGTAAATCTCACTTTCTGAAAATCATTTCATACCTGTTGGAAAACCGAGTTGTAGACGGCAAGACAGCTTTGGAATATTTTGAGGAGGACGAAAAAATCAAAGACCCTATGGTGCTTGCGGATATGCGACTTGCAGCATCGACCCCCACAGATGTTATACTTTTCAATATCGATTCGAAAGGTGAACAAAATGGCAAGCAGGACAAGGACGCCATAGTATCTGTTTTTCTAAAAGTATTTAACGAAATGCAGGGCTTTTGCGGAGCAATTCCCTTCCTTGCCGATTTAGAGCGAAATCTTTCAGAGCAGGGTCGCTATGACGAGTTTAAAGAAAAATTTAAGTTATCCTTCGGTGTTGAGTGGAAGGAAGCCCGAAACGACTTTGACTTTATACAGGACGACATTGTAGAAGTTTTGGTAAATATGAATTTTATGAGCGAAGAAGCTGCCAGAAACTGGTGCACTCGTGCCGCAAATGACTATTCCATAAGCATTGAACGCTTTGCAGACCTTGTAAAAAAATACATTGACAGCAAGGGAAACAATCAGCACGTTGTCTTTCTCGTAGACGAAATAGGTCAGTACATAGGCGACAACTCCCGTCTTATGCTCAATCTTCAAACCGTAACGGAAGATTTGGGAACAGCCTGTCAGGGCAAGGCATGGATTGTAGTCACAAGTCAGCAGGACATTGATTCCATAACCAAAACAAAGGGCAATGACTTCTCGAAAATTCAAGGCCGTTTCGACACAAGGCTCTCTCTTTCCTCCGCCAATGTTGACGAGGTTATCCGTGAAAGAGTTTTGAAAAAGACGGACGCAGCAAGCCAAGCCCTGTGCCTTTATTATGACGAAAAAGACACCATAATCAAAAACCTCATACAGTTTAACGACAGCATAGAAAAAAAGCTCTATGATGACCGCTTTAATTTTGCCGGTGTCTACCCCTTTATAACCTACCAGTTTAACATTTTGGGAAGCGTTCTCACATCAATTCGTATTCACGGAGCTTCCGGCAAGCACTTAGCCGAGGGCGAGCGTTCTATGCTTGCGCTTTTTAAAGAATCCGCTATGAGCGTAAAAGAAAAAGAACCCGGTGCACTTGTGCCTTTCCATATGTTTTACAATGCTTTGGAGCAGTTCCTCGACCACTCCCACAAGGGGGTTATTTCCCGTGCATTGGACAATGATTATCTGAACCCCAACCACGAAGAAGAATGCTTTGACGTGAACCTGTTGAAAACTCTTTTTATGATTAAGTATGTTAAAGAGATTAAGCCCAATGTCGAAAACCTAACAAGTCTTATGGTCAGCAACATCGACGAGGACAGAATGGAGCTTAAACAGCGTGTTGAAGACGCTCTGAAACGTCTTGTAGGTCAGACCCTTGTTCAGCGAAACAACAGCACAGACTACGAGTTTTTGACAGACGAGGAGCAGGAAATCAACAGAGCCATAAAGGAAGAATACATCGACCCCAATGAAATAACAAACAAGGTTTCGGAGATGATTTTCGACGGCTTGTTCAGTGATAAAAAATACCGCTATCCGGCTTTTAACGGTCGTTATTCCTTCGCCTACAACAGAATAGTTGACGACTTGCCCTACAAAGGCGTACAAAATCACGAGCTTACCCTTAAAATTTTAACCCCAAACAGCGACGAGCTTGCGGACGAAAGTGTTCTTGCTATGTCAACAACCCTCAGCCGCATAGTTTTGGTTGTGCTGCCTGACAATCAAAGCTTCATTGACGAAATAAGGTTTTCACGCCAAATAGAAAAGTACGTTCTTAACAATTCCTCCTACAAGGCGGCAAAATACGAGCAGATTATAGAACACAAATAGTCGGAGCTTCGCCGCAGAAGTGAAAACGCCCGTCTGCTTTTGGAGGAAGCCTTAAAATCGGCGGCAATTTATGTAAACGGCAGCAAGGTTCAGTCCTCCTACAAGGACATAGGCTCACGTCTGAACGACGCCATAGGCAGGCTTGTTTCATCATCCTACAGCAAGCTGTCTTACATTGACACCGCAATGGGCGAATCCGACATAAAGAAGATTTTCACAGAAAAAACAAAGCAGCTCACCATTGACGGAGTTACAACAACTCCAAACAGCCTTGCCTTGGATGAGGTAGGTCGATACATAAGCGACAACACAGCCCGTCATACAAAAACCTCAATAAAAACCCTGATAGACCGTTTTATGAAAATACCCTACGGCTTTGTTGAGGCGGATATTCAGTGGCTTGTGGCGAAGCTGTTTAAAGAGGGCGAAATTGCTTTTTATGTAAACAGCAAGCCCGTAAATCTTATTTCAAACACTGTTGATGAAATTGTTCGCTTTGTAACCCGAAAGGAATACAGCGAAAGACTTTTGACCGATAAGCGTGTTAAAGCCACCGACAGGCAGAAGAAGGATGTCCGCCTGGTTATGAAGGAGCTTTTCGGTTCACTTTCTGTCGGCGAAGACGATGACGCTATTATGTCGAGCTTTTTGAAGAATGCCGCAGATTTGAAAAACGACCTTGAAAAGCTTGAAATTCGCTGTCAGGCTCAGCCGAAATATCCGGGAATGGCTGTTATACGTTTCGGAAAACGGCTTTTAAACGAGGTTCTTCAGTTTGAGTCAACAGACGACTTTTTTGCCTCTATAGCCAAGGACAGAGACACTTTCCTTGACTTTGCCGATGATTTAGAGCCTGTTCGCAAATTCTTCAAAGGCGATCAGCTTGCTATTTTTGACAATGCCATTAAGCTGATGAACATTTACGACGAAAGCCGAAATTTCTTTGCCGACGAAAAAATTGAAGCTATTGCGGCGAAAATAAAAGAGATTATGAAAAAGTCCTCGCCATACGGTGAAATTTTCAGACTGCCGGGGCTTTTGGACAAATATACCGAAGCTTACAGCAGCCTTTTGGACGATATGGAAAAGCCTGTCACAGCGGCAGTTGAGGACGCAAAGACAAGAGTTTTTGAGGCACTTAAGGGAAAGCTTTGTCACGACAGCCTTCAGTCAAAGTTCGCAGAACGTTTTGAAACCCTTACCGACAAAATAGGAAGCTGCAACAACATTGCGGCTCTTCAAAACATAAAGGTTGAAGCGGATGCTATGAAAATTCGCTGTCTGAATGAAATTGACACCCTTGAAGCTAAGCTGCTGGAGCAAAAAGCGGCACTGGAAGCGGCGCAAAAGGCAAGAGAACAGGGGGAGAACACCGACCAAAAAGGCGAAGGCGGAAGCTCAATCCCCGTACCTACACCAACACCTGTGCCGAAAACAAAAAAGCGTGTCACAGTCAGTATTCACTCCGTAAACAGCGAAACCACCTGGCAGCTTGAAACCCCGGAGGATGTACACCGCTATGTAGCCGAATTAGAGAAAAAACTGCTTGCAAAATTAGAAAAAGACACGATTCTTAATATTGAATTTTAAAAAATGCCGAATACCGTAGGGGGCGGGCTTGCCCGTCCCTTCCCATAAATCCCAATTCACAGGAGGTAACACAATGAACAAAACAGCCATAAAAAATTTCTCGGTTTGGGCGAGAGAAAAGCTGATTGACGATATAAAAAATGCGGCTATGCAGAAGGGCATAAGCACCGAGGGAATTGCGAAGCCTTTGGCAGGGTCGAGCCTTGATATGCAGCTTTTTGACATAGGCTTAAAGGACAACGTAATTTTGAGGGGAAAGGAAATCACTCAGCGGAACGACTTAGCCGAGGCTATAAGGCGAAAGGCTGTAGGCAGCGGCTATGAAACCGCCTTTAACGCCGTTATGGAAGAAATAGCCTATACTTGGTTTAACCGCCTTATTGCCATTCGTTTTATGGAGGTCAATGACTATCTGCCCTCCCGTGTTCGTGTGATTTCCTCCGAAATTTCAGCAAAGGCTGAGCCTGACCTTGTGACCTCTCCCTTTGACTCCGACCTTGACTTTACGGAAGAGGAGCAGGACAAAATTTTGGATATGAGGGACAAAAACGACCTTAAGGGGCTTTTTAACCTTCTTTTTATAAAGCAGTGCAACAAGCTCCACGAGGTTTTGCCCCGGCTGTTTGAAAAAACAAACGACTATACGGAGCTTCTTTTGAACATAGACTTCACCGATAAAGACGGCATAATTTACCACCTTGTTCACGACATCAACGAAGATGACTGGAGGGATCAGGTTCAGATTATAGGCTGGCTTTATCAGTATTATATTTCAGATAAGCATAATCAGATTGTCAATATATATAAAGGAACGATTAAAAAAGAGGATATACCTGCGGCAACACAGCTTTTTACAACAGACTGGGTTGTTCGTTATATGGTAGACAATTCTCTCGGACGTTATTGGATAGAACGCAATCCGGAAAGCAGACTTGCGGACAAGTTGGCTTTCTTTGTAAAGCCAAAAAACGGAAAAATCAATTACATAGATGAAGATATAACACCGCAGGAGCTGACCTTTCTTGATGAGGCAGTTGCAAGATTGATACAAAGTATACATTCAATATGTTAATAAATCCCTTGTTTTCAAGGCTTTTTTTATTAGCAAACCTATAGGGTTTTATTTTTTTGCTTATTTATATTGAGTACATT
>JAJBVU010000182.1 GCA_020859645.1 Eubacterium sp.
TATGTAGATTTTTTAATTTGCCAAAAAACTAAATAAGGGCTTTAAAATTATGATTATAGTGCGTTTTTTAAAAATCGCCAAAAATTTTGGGGCTTGAATTATCCGCCGATTTATATTACAATCTTATTACAGGTGGAGGAAAGTGGTTTAAAGTGGTTTTTAAAACCTGTTTTCTCCCCATAATGATGATTTGGTTTAGTGAAAAGCGGTGATTTCTATGTTTATGGGCGAATATCTGCACTCGGCTGATAAGAAAAACCGAATAATTATTCCTGCTAAGTTTCGTGAAGAATTGGGCGACAGCTTTGTTATGACAAGAGGCTATGACGGCTGTCTTTATCTCTTTACATATGAGGGTTATGAAAACTTCATTAAAGAGAACGGCGGAGCTTTGTCCGTAAACAACCCCAACGCCAGAAAGTTTATGAGGTTTTTCGCTTCAACCCCCTGCGAAGCCGACGCAAACGGCAGAGTGGTTATTCCCGAAAGCCTGAGAAATCACGCTAAAATAGAGAAGGACGTTATTTCCGTAGGGCTTAACGATCATATAGAAATTTGGGACAAGGCTTCATGGGAGGCCTATACACAGGCTGAAGATTTTATGGGCAATGATTTTGCCGAAGGGCTGATATAATGGGGTTTAAGCATATATCCGTTTTGGCGGAAGAGGTTATAATGGGGCTTAATATAAAGCCCGGTGCTCTTTATATAGACGGTACCTTAGGGGGCGGAGGTCACAGCCTTAAAATACTTGAAGCCGGAGGAAGGCTTTTGGCAGTTGACAGAGACGAAGAGGCTTTGGCGGCGGCAAATGAAAGACTTTCTTCCTATAATAATAAAACCCTTGTTCACGGAAATTTTAAAGACATAAAGCAGATACTTGCTGAACAGGGCGAAACAGGCGCCGACGGCATACTTTTGGATTTGGGTGTTTCATCATATCAGCTTGACAACGGCGGCAGAGGGTTTTCATACAACTATGACGCACCCTTGGATATGAGAATGGACAGAACCGACAGCTTAACAGCCTTCGACGTTGTAAACGGCTACTCCGAGGATGAGCTTTTCAGAGTAATCAGAGACTACGGCGAAGAACGGTGGGCTAAGAGAATAGCTTCCTTCATTATTAATGAAAGAAAGTTATCTCCCATAAAGACCACATTCGAGCTTAACACCGTTATAAAAAAGGCAATACCCAAGGCTGCCCGACAGGACGGAGGCCACCCCTCTAAGAGAACCTTTCAGGCAATAAGAATAGAAGTAAACAATGAGTTAAATATATTGGAAAAAGCCGTTGAAGATATGGCTGATGTTTTAAACCCGGGAGGAAGGCTTTGCATAATAACCTTCCACTCTCTTGAGGACAGAATTGTTAAAACAACGTTTAAGCGGTTAAATAACCCCTGCACCTGCCCAAGAGAATTTCCCGTTTGTGTATGCGGCAAAAAGCCCATAGTAAAGATTATTACAAAAAAGCCCGTAACAGCAGGTGAAAACGAGCTTAAAGACAATAACAGAGCCCACAGCGCAAAACTCAGAATAGCCGAGAAGCTTTAAAGCTTTCCCTTCGGCATGCGCTGTAAGGAGTTGAATATATATGGCAGAAAGAAGAACACGCAGAAGCGGCTCATACCGTACTTACGGAGGATATTCCTCATATAATTACGGAAGCACCGCAAGAGCGTATACCCCGAGAATAACCGAGAAGAATAAAACGCCGGAAGTTCCGGAGACTATAAAAATAGATGAATACGGCACCGCCCACAGAATAGCCTTAATTTCGGTTATGCTGCTGCTGGCGGTTTTGGCGATTACATTTTTGTGCCTTTACGGCTATAACTATAAGCTTTCAACGGAGATAGCTTCTCTTCAGAGCGAGCTTAACGAGCTTAAAGAGGACAACTATTATCTTGAATCCGAGTTTGACAATAACCTTAATTTGGATTATATAGAAGAGGTGGCCCTTACAAGACTGGGTATGCAGAAGCCCTCAAGCTATCAGATTAAATACATAAATGTACCCAAGCAGAGCTACACCGTTATTTATAACACCGATGAAAGCGCAGACAGCTTTTTTTCACACTTAAAGGATTTGGATTTTAAAGGCGCTTTTCAAGTGCTTTTGGGGTATTAAGGGGGAAATTTTATGCCGAGAACATCGACTGCATCATCAAGACGAAAAAAGAGAATACCCAAAAGCTTTTACAAGGGCAGATTAAAGATTATTTTTGTTATATTTATATTCTGCCTTTCTTTTGTAGGCTTTTTTAGGGTTTTTACTATAATATATCTGCACGGCTCAGAATATGAGGCTAAGGCTATAAACAATCAGGTAAGCCGTATTCAGGACAAGGTCATAAACGCCAACAGGGGCAATATTTACGACAGAAACAATCAGCCCCTTGCGGTCAGCAACACAGTCTACTCTGTAATTTTGGACGTAAGAGTTCTTGCGGATCAGAAAACAGAGGTTCAGGAGAAAACTCTTACAGGGCTTTCCTCAGCTTTGGAAATGCCCTATGATGAGCTTAAAGAGTACCTTTCAAAGGGCTCAGACGGGGCTTTGAAATATGACACAAACTGGCAGATTATTGCCAAACAGGTTCCCTATGACACAGGGAAGGCTATTGACGAAATGGGGCTTTCCTGCGTTTATCTTGAAGAGGACACTCAGAGAACCTACCCCAATGATAAGCTTGCTTCTCAGCTTATAGGCTTTATAAGGGGCGACACAAAGTGGGGGCTTGAAGCCTATTATGACGATGAAATGACAGGCACACCCGGCAGAGTTTTCAGAACCTATGAGGCTGACGACTCTATCACCACAAGAAGAGAAGAGCCTATTAGGGGAAACAGCCTTGTTACCACCCTTGACATAACAATTCAGCAGTACGCCGAAAACATAGCTAAAACAGCCTATGACGAATATGAAGCTCAAAACACATCGGTTCTTGTTATGAACCCCACAACGGGAGAGGTTTTGGCTATGGCGGCTTATCCCTCATTCAGCTTAAACGATCCTATGCAGATAACCCAGCTTGAGGACGAGGAGTTTAAGACCCAGTGGGACACTGTTATGACAGATGAGGAAAAAAGCGAAGCCTGCAACCTTGCCTGGAAAAACTATAACATAACCTCTACCTTTGAACCCGGCTCAATTATGAAGCCTTTGGTTGTTGCCTCCGCTTTGGAGTCGGGCGCAATCAGCACAAATGATAGCTTTTACTGCGGCGGTTCCAAAATCGTTGCGGATTATGAAATAAAGTGCCACAATATTTACGGTCACGGAACACAGACCATAGCAGAGGTTTTGGCTCATTCATGCAACGTAGGCATGATGGATATTGCCTACGCTATGGGCAGCGACAGCTTCTATGACTTCTTCAAGGACTGGGGCTTCGGCGAAATTACGGGAATTGACCTGCCCAATGAAGCCAGTGCGGCGGCTCTTATAAACTCAAGAGACGAAATGCACATAACGGAGCTTGCCACATATTCATTCGGTCAGGGCTTTAACTGTACGCCTGTTCAAATTCTTTCGGCTTTTTCGGCGGTTATAAACGGGGGCAACCTTATGAAGCCCTACGTTGTGAGCCAAATTTTGGACTCATCGGGAAATGTTATTAAGGAAACAGAGCCTACTGTTGTAAGGCGTGTTATTTCAGAGGATACCTCGGACTGGATGAGAGAAAACCTTCAAAGCGTTTTGGAGGGCGACGGAACAGGTGTTAAAGCCAGAGTTGACGGATATGCCATCGGCGGAAAAACAGGTACTGCCGAGCAGGGCGCAAGAGACGGCACCCAGTGGGTCTGCGACTTTATTGCCTATCTGCCTATTGACGATCCCCAGCTTATATGTATGGTGACAATCGACAGATCGGTTATGGGCGACGGAGCATCTCCCGCACCTCAGATGAAGGAGCTTTTAATCGACCTTATTAATACATACAATATCTCCCCTGCTGATGAAAACGCAGACTTTGAAAAGATTGTTGATACAGGGGAAATCACATTAGACGATTACACAGGCTACAGCCTTGAAAACGCTATTTCACAGCTTAACAGTCTGGGTATTGACTATGAGCTTGTTGGAGACAGCGGAGACACTATTTTAAGACAATTCCCCGAAGGGGGCTCTTCAATAGATAAGACAACAAAGGTTCTTTTGTATATTACCATTGGCGACAGCAATTCAACCTTAGAAGCCGTTCCCGACCTAACGGGCTTGACGGCGGATCAGGCGGCTCAGGCTCTTTCGGCATACGGCTTTGATCTTGTTATAGAAAACACCAATGCCGACTTTGACGAGGGAAGCGGCTCTGTTTCCTCGGCTGTAACATCGGCTGACGGCGAAAGCTCCGACACCCTGACGGAGACCACCACCGAAGCCGCCGACTCTAAGGAAGAGGGAGTCAAGACAGTTTATAAACAGTCACCTTCAGCAGGCACTAAAGTTCCCTCTGGAACGACGGTTAAAGTAAAGCTCAGTTAGAATAAAAATAATACAGACATATACCTTGCGGCATTTTCATATACTTTATATTATGCCGTAAGGAGGAAAGCCTGTGTTCAGATCACCTGTGTGGGAAAAAAGGCGGCTGTTTTTCGGCTTCTGTGTTTATGAGATTTTGCTTGCCCTGCTTTTGGGAAGAGTGTTTTACATACAGTTTTTTCAAGGCGAACATCTTCAGAGCCTTGCCTATGAACAGCAGACGAGAGACCGGCTTATAAAGGCAAAAAGGGGAATTATTACCGACAGAAACGGCACCCCCTTGGCGGAAAACGAAACAGCCTATTCTATAAGTGTTGTTCACTCACAAATAACTGACTATGAGGGAACGGCAAAGGCTCTTTCGGAAGCCTTAAGCCTTGACTATGACGAGGTTTTGAAAAAAGTCAATAAAAAGGTTGCCCTTGAAAGAATTGTGACCAAAGCCGACCCGGAAGCTGCGGAGAAAATAAGAAACCTTGAGCTTAAAGGGGTAGCGGTAGACGAGGACGTTAAAAGGGTATACCCCTATAACAGCCTTGCAAGCAGAGTTATAGGCTTTGTAGGAAAGGACAATCAAGGCATTATAGGGCTTGAAGCCAAATATGACGCATATCTTAAGGGCGAACAGGGCAAAATATTAACCGAAACAGACGCAAGGGGCATTGAGCTTAATTTCAGCAAAAAAACGAGAAACGCCCCGGATGACGGAAAAACTTTGGTTACCACAATAGACATAAACATACAGAAATATGCGGAAGAGCTTATTTCAAATGCAGTGGAGGCTAAGGGAGCTAAAAAAGGCGCAGTCATTGTTATGAACCCTCAAAACGGCGAAATATACGCAATGGCAAGCAAGCCGGATTTTGACCTAAACGAGCCCTTCACTATAAACGATGAAAGCCTGTTGTCTCAGTGGAGCAGCCTTTCATCGGAGGAAAGAAACAATTATCTAAACGCCATGTGGCGGAATTTTAATATAAACGATACCTATGAACCGGGGTCAACCTTTAAAATTGTTACATCTTCCGCAGGGCTTGAAGAGGGGGTTGTTAAGCCCGATGATACATTTAACTGCAACGGCGGCAGAGAGGTAGGGGGCAGATATATAAAATGCTGGCGTTCTCCCCGAAGCCACGGAACGGAAACCTTTGTTGAAGGAGTTCAAAACAGCTGCAACCCTGTTTTTATGGACGTAGCCGCAAGGCTGGGAGCCGATAAGTTCTATGAATATATGCTTAAATTCGGCTTTGACAAAAAAACAGGAATTGACCTTCCCGGTGAAGCAGTGGGTATTATGCACAAGAAAGAAAACATAGGACCTGTGGAGCTTGCAACAATGAGCTTCGGTCAGACCTTTCAGATTACACCCCTGCAGCTTTTAAGGGCGGCTTCTTCTGTTGTAAACGGCGGCAGACTTATAACCCCTCATGTTGGCAAAGAGGTTTTAAACACAGACGGAAGCCTTTTTCAAGCTTTGGATTTTTCCTCGGAGGAAAGAAGCATTTCAAAGGAAACATCAGACACTATGAGAGAAATTTTGGAGTCTGTGGTATATTCGGGAACAGGAAACAAGGCATATATTCCCGGCTACAGAATAGGGGGCAAAACCGCTACAAGCGAAAAGCTTCCAAGAGGAAGCGGAAAATATATAGCTTCGTTTATGGCTTTTGCTCCGGCTGAAAACCCTCAGGTTATAGCCCTTGTTTTAATAGACGAACCCCAGGGGGTATATTACGGTGGTCAGGTAACAGGCCCTGTAATGAAAGACCTTCTGTCAATGGTTCTGCCATACGTAGGAATAAAAGCAGAGTATAATGAGGAAGAGCTTTCAAACGCAGACATTGCCCCCTATACCTTAGAGGATTATAAAGGGCTTAAGCCTAATGAAGTTAAAACAGAGCTTCAAAAAGCGGGCATGGAAGCCGTAGTTGTAGGAGACGGAGACACAATAACAGGTCAGTTTCCCCAAGCGGGTGAAAAAATATATAAAAGCAGTAAAATAATACTTTATGTATAGCAACATAATAAATAGAACGGAGGGATAGCTGTGATATTAGCCGATGTACTCAAAAATCTTGAATATGAAGTTATTTCTGGCAGTGAAAATGTGGATATAAAGGGGCTTACCATAGATTCGAGACAGGTTAAGCCGGGCTTTCTTTTTGTGGCTATAGAGGGGTTTGTTGTTGACGGACACAAGTTCATTCCTTCAGCCGTTGCCTCGGGGGCGAAGGCTGTAATTTTGACAAGAATACCCTCTGAGCTTTCCGAAGGGGTCTGCTACATAAGAGTTAAAAACCCCCGTTTTGTTTTGGGCTACTGCGCTAAAAACTTCTATCACAACCCCGGAAAAGACCTTAAAATTGTGGGCGTAACAGGCACAAACGGCAAAACCTCAACCACCTATTTCCTTGAAGAAATCTTTAAGGAATACGGCAAGAAAACAGGAGTTATAGGCACTGTTGAAATTCGTGCGGACGGAAAGAAGCTTGATTATCACCTTCCCACAAGCACAACCCCCGACGCCATAGACTTAAACGAAATTTTATGCGATATGAGGGATATGGGGGTTACAAACGTAGCTATGGAGGTCAGCTCTCATGCCTTACAGCTTTACAGAGTTGACGGAGTTGAATTTGAAGTGGGTATATTCACCAATTTAACACAGGATCACCTTGATCTTCACGGCACTATGGAAAATTATATGAAAGCCAAGGCAAGGCTTTTCAAAATGTGCCGAAAGGGTGTTCTTAACGCCGACGACAGCTACTGCGGAAGAATTAAGGAGCTTGCAAGGTGCAGAATTATGACTTACGGCATAGAAAGCGACTGCGATATTAAGGCAGTAAATATTAAATATATGCCCGACCACGTAAATTTTGATATAGAATATTCGGGTAAAGCCTACCCTGTAAGCTTTGCGGTTCCCGGCAGATTTTCTGTCTACAATGCTTTGGCGGCGGTTGGGGGAGCTTTGGCTGCCGGGGTGCCTATGGAAGTAATTGTTACTGCTTTAGGCAACATTAAAGGCGTTCCGGGAAGAATACAAAACATTGCTGCCGGCAGAGGCTTCAATGTGTTTATAGATTATGCCCATACCCCCGACGGAGTTTTGAACATTATTAACGCCGTAAGAGAGTTTACAAAGGGCAGAATAATCACTGTTTTCGGCTGCGGCGGAGACAGAGACAAAAAGAAGCGCCCCATAATGGGCGAAATTTCAGCCAAGCTTTCGGATTATTCTATTGTTACCTCAGACAACCCCAGAAGTGAAGAGCCTGAGGACATTATAAAGGATATTTTAGTGGGGGTTGAACCCGTAACCGATAAATTCGAGGTTTTGGTTTCAAGAAAAGACGCTATTTACAGGGCAATTGAGCTTGCTCAGGACGGCGACTCGGTTATTATAGCCGGTAAGGGTCATGAGGACTATGAAATCTTCAAGGACAAAACAATTCACTTTGACGATGCCGAGGTTGCCAAACAGGCACTTGAAGAAATAAAGAAGTAAGGAATATAACTATGAAGAGCATAACTTTAAAAGAGGTAGAGAAAGCCTGTGGCGGAAAATTAATAGGAGCCGACAGGGTAATAAGCGGCGTTTCCACAGACACAAGAACTGTGGGAGAGGGAGATTTGTTTTTTGCCATAAAGGGCGAAAGATTTGACGGACACGATTTTATAAAATCACTTCCCGAAAAGAAGGCGGCGGCTTTTGTTTCACAGGAAGAGGTTCAGTCGGAGCTTCCCTATGTTTTGGTAGATGACACTCTTAAGGCTTTGGGCGACTTAGCCGCATATTACAGAGGTCTTTTCGATATTCCCGTTGTGGGAATTACGGGAAGTGTAGGCAAAACTACAACGAAAGATATGATAGCTTCTGTTTTGTCGGCAAAGTTCAACACTGTTAAAACAGACAAAAACTTTAACAATCACATAGGCTTGCCTATGACGGTTTTCAAAACCGAAGAGACAACAGAAGCCCTTGTTTTGGAAATGGGTATGAACCACTTCGGCGAAATCTCTTATTTGGGCAAAATCGCCAAGCCCGACATAGCCGTTATAACAAATTCGGGAGTATCCCATATTGAATATTTAGGCAGCAGAGAGGGCATTTTAAAAGCCAAGTGCGAGATTTTCGAAAACTTAAAGCCTAACGGCAAAAAGGTTTTAAACGGCGACTGCGATATGCTAAGTACACTGAGAGAAGCCCATTCCGACGCCTTGTTTTACGGATTTGACCCGGAGAAAGATGCTGTTTATGCTGAGGATATAGAATATATTTCTCTTGAAAAGACCAAATTTACGGCGGTAATTGAGGATGAAAAAATACCCGTGGAGCTTAAAACCTCAGGCAGACATATGGTTTTAAACGCTCTTGCGGCTATGACCTGCGGAAAGCTTTTGGGGCTTACCGCTTCCGAAATCAAACAGGGCATAGAGGCTTTTAAGTCTCCCGATAAAAGAATGAATATAATTCATACCGAAAAATATACTCTTATAGATGATACCTATAACGCCAACCCCCAGTCTGTAAAAGCGGGAATTTCCGCAATTGCACCCTTAGAGGGCAGAAAAGCCGTTATTTTGGGTGAAATGCTTGAATTAGGTGAAGGCTCACCTGACTATCACAGAGAGGTGGGAGAATATGCCGCAAAGGAGGGCATTGACACTGTTGTAGGCATAGGAAACGAAAATGTTTTAAAGCTTACTTTGGGGGCGTCCTTTGGAGGGGCTAAAAAGGTGTTCTATTACGAAACAAAGGAAGAATTTTATAACAATATAAAGAAAATTCTCAAAAGAAACGATACTGTTTTAATTAAAGCCTCAAGAGGGGCAAAATTTGAGGAAATAACCGAAAAATTAAAGAAAATGTAACTTCTTAAGGAGATAAACCTATGGATGAAAAAATGACCGCTGCGGTCTATTCAATACTTATTGCTTTTGTTTTTAATGTAATATTG
>JAJBVU010000043.1 GCA_020859645.1 Eubacterium sp.
GCCTTAAGGGCTTTTTCGGAATAATATATAAAAAGGCCGCTTAAGGAGTTATAATTAACAACCATTCCCCCTATTAAGCCCAAAACCATATAAATTCTGACTTCTCCGTAGTTTACGCCCAAAAGAAACCAAAAAACGGCGGCAAAGGCGCAGAGCCAAAAAACAAGATCCGAAACAAGCCCGAAGAGACATCCGCAGTGAAAGCAGCGGCGGCAAAGCCTTAAAACGTCATAGACAAAGCCGAAGCAAAAGCCCGAAAAGCAAATAAACAGAAACAAAAGCCCCTGTTCCTTCATAGGCAAAATCACTTAAAGAGCCTCCCGAGGAATGACCCTCTGCTTCCGGCTTTATCCTCATAAACAAGGCTAGTTATAAGCCCGTCAACGTCAATATCGCCCTTGTCAAGGTCTAAGCGGCTGACGTGAAGATTGTCTCCCTTTATATAGAAAACTCCCTTTTCACACTCGCATATAATCTGCTGCTCGTCAAAGGCGAGAACGTCCAAAACACCTGTTACAGAAAGCTTTTCCCTGTTTTCCAAAATAACAACATTTTTTAAAAGCCTGTTTTCTTCCGCCATAAATATCCTCCGAAGGTCTTTTTTTAAAAGTATATTCGGAGGGGTTAAGGCTTATTCAATTTATTATTCTATACTCTTGAAAAGTGTGCCTGCGTCGTCCTTTCTGACTGCTTCCGCAACCTTCAAAACCTCTACCTTTGTTACGTTTTGACCGAAGCGGATTTCTATAATGTCGCCTACTTTGACCTCTGCTCCGGCTTTGGCGGCTTTGCCGTTTAATAAAACCCTTCCTGCGGAACAGGCTTCATTGGCTACAGTCCGCCTTTTTATAAGTCTTGAAACCTTTAAAAATTTGTCTATTCTCACTGTAATTATTCTCCTTAGTTGTTTGATTTGCAATAAAAATCAGTTTAACAAAACGGAAATTGCTCCACCTCTCCGCCTACCTACGGTAGGCACCTCCCGACGTCACAGTTGGCTTTATTCATTTGTTTTCGGATAAACCCAAAAACAACATTCATTTCGCAACTGTTCCTCATTCGCTGAAGACTAAGGTCTTCAGCGAGAAAGGAGCAGCGGCGGAGTATAGTCTTGCTTTCGCTTAAGCGTAAGCAAACGAACGAAGCCTGGTGCGACGCAGGGGAGGCTTATCATAACAAAAAGAAAAGGACTGCAAAAACAGCCCTTAGCTAAAACCTTCGGTTTATTTATCTTCCGTTTACTGCGTCCTTAAGAGCCTTGCCTACGGCAAATCTGGGTGACTTTGAAGCGGGAATCTGCATAGGTTCCTTTGTCTGGGGGTTTCTGCCCTCGTGAGCTGCTCTTTCCTTAACGCTGAATGTGCCGAAGCCTACAAGTCTAACCTCGCCGCCTGCTACAAGCTCTGAAGTAACGATTTCTTCAAAAGCCTTAACAGCCTTTTCCGAATCCTTCTTGCTTATGCCTGTCTTTTCAGCTATAGCTGCAACTAATTCTGTCTTATTCATTTTAAATATCCTCCTAACATTTTATAAGAAAGTAAGTATAGACGTGCGGTAAAACAGGGCGTTTGAAAACGCTTACAACGGGTAAGAACCGCTGTACTTTAGTTGAAAGAATTATCCTCAAAAGGGGACTTTCTTTCCGTGTCAAACACGTCTAAACTTAGTTATAAACTTTTCTGAACGATTTGTCAAGACAAATTCAGGATTTATTTTAAAAAAAGTTGATATTTTCACTGTTTCAAAGAGTATCTCGCCAATATACTCTTCTATTTTTTCATTATCGACATTATCTGAGTTCTCAAGGTTATCGAGAATTTCTCGAATATTCGCTATGATGTCTTTGGGGTTCTGCTTGCTGTTAGTAAGCTTATCCGCTTTCGAAACAAGCTTTTCAGCACGCATAAGCGCAGGCAGACAGGAGGGAATACTTTCCAAAACGTCCTTGTCGCTTTTATAGTGCTTTTCTTTTTTCTTGATTTCGTCCCAGTTTGTTAAAACCTCATCGGGGGTATCGGCTTTTCCTGCGGCAAAAACATGAGGGTGGCGGTCAACCATTTTTTTGGAAACCCCTTCAACAACTTGGTCAAAGTCGAAAAGACCTTCCTTTTCCGCAAGCTTTGAGTGGAACACAACCTGAAGAAGAACGTCGCCCAGCTCCTCACACATACCCTCGGGAGATTTTTTGTCTATAGCGTCAATAACCTCATAGCATTCCTCTATAAGATAGCGCTTAAGGCTTTCGTGAGTCTGAACCCTGTCCCAGGGGCAGCCGTCCTCGGCTAAGAGCCTGTCCATAATTTCAGAAAAATCGTCCATACTTTTCATTTTTATGTACTCCTTTAATTATCTTTATCAGTCATTTTTCCATTTAAGCCTGTGAAGGCTTCCCTTTGTGTTAAGACCTTCAAAATTATGCTGACGAAGGGCTTCGTAGAGAATTATTGCCGCCGAATTTGAAAGGTTTAAAGACCTTGTTTCGCCTATCATAGGTATTCTTATGCAGGCGGCTTTATTTTCAACAAGAATTTCCTCGGGAATACCGGCGCTTTCCTTTCCGAACATAATATAGGTGTTTTCGCTGTAGCTTACATCGGCATAGGTTTTCTCAGCCTTAGTGGTAGCGAAATAAAGCTGTATATCACTGCCGTTTTTCTCTAAAAAGTCCTCATAGCTGTCATAATAGCGCACGTCCAAATCGTGCCAATAGTCAAGACCGGCTCTTTTTAAGGCTTTGTCATCTACGGAAAAGCCCAAAGGACGGATTAAATGAAGAACCGCCCCTGTTGCGTGACAGGTTCTGCCTATGTTGCCTGTGTTTGAGGGGATTTCCGGTTCCAAAAGAACAATGTTCATAATAATTTGCCTTTCTATGTACATAAAACTCTTATTTTGTAAGGCTTTTCACCTCTCAGTCAGCAACACTGATTTTTACAAAAATCAATGTTGCTGACAGCTCCCCTCAAGGGGAGCTTTGTCGGCTTCTTTCGGTTTTTGCTATTCAAGGAGAGGTTATAGCTGACAAAATCCTTAAATTGACGGCGGTGTCTATGTACGGCGGATAACCGCCGGTTTTACTGCTCGTCTCTGTTGCAGTTATTGTTTGAATTGTTGTTTGAGTTTTTAGACGAGTTCTTGCTGTTTTGTGAATTAAGCTCGTTTGAAAACTCAACTCTGTTAGACTGTCTGTTGTTCTGAGAGCTTCTGCCGCTCTGGTTTTCTCTGTTTGCCTGATTTTCTCTGCTGCTTTTCTTATCCATTTTCGTTACCTCCGAATTTACAAAAGTAATAATTACAGTGAAGCGAAGGTTTTATTAACCAACCCTTCATAGTCATAGTATTACACGAAAAAAGATAATTATACGAAAAAATTTAAAAGATATATTTCTCATTGGCTCAAAGAAAACTTCAAAATTTCATAGCTTTCGCCGAATGTAAATTTCGAAACGGATATTCTTTTATATCCGCAGGGAAATTTTGTAAAAATATCCGTAAGGCTTGCCGTTCCGCACTGTGTGTTGAACAGAATTTCACCCTGCGAAGACTGCGCCGCAATATTCCTGTAAACCTGCTCCAAAAGCTCCGGAGAGGCGGCGTATAAGCCGTTTCTATAGTACCAGTTGGCTTCGTCTATGGTATAAACAGGTTCAAAAGGCAGTTCCGAAAAAACATGGTCTGCTGAAATTATGTCATAGGGCGCATTAAAATAAAACAAGCCGTAGCCTCTGTCAGGGTCGGAAATTCCGTCGTCAAAGGTGCAGTCTACGAAATAATATCCCCCGTTTATAACAATATAATTAAGGCTGTGGTCTGTTCCGTCGGCTTTACAGGCTGCTCTTCCGCAGTCAAAGCCCTCTAAGCCGCACAAAAGTGAAAATGTGTCTGTGTATGCCTGACAATTTCCCAAGCCGTTTATAAGCCCTCCGTAACAGTTTGTAATGTCAGATAAGGCTTCGTCCTTGGAATAGGTGATTTTTTCACAGACGTAGTTGTGTATGGCAAGCTCCTTTTCATAGTCCGAAAGACCTTCAATAGTGGAAAGAAAGCTTTGGGCGGCGTTGTATGCCGCAAGCTTTTTTGCGTCCAAGCGGTCAAGGCTGTTGTTTTTAACGGCGTTTAAAATGTCATGGGCATAGGTATAGGTCAGTGTATAGCCCATAATCTTCCACCCTCTGTTAGGCGGATAGGTGTAGATTGTCACTGCGGTAATGTCATAGGCGTTCAAAAAATAATCTGTGTCCGGGGTCATTTCCTCCGGAACTTCAAAGAAAATGTGAACATAACCCTTTTTTATGCAGAAATCCATATAGGTTTTCCATTCATCTTCGGTGTTAAGGGCTTTTACGCCCTTAAACTTAAGGGAGGATGTGTCTAAATCGGGGTCGGTCAGGTCATAACACAGTTCAAAATAAGTTTCCTCAAGAACTTCACCCTCATCATATGAAACAGGTGTGTTAAAGTCAGCTTCGGTCTCAGTATAGTCACTGACGCTTTCAACGCCCGGTTCATCTGAAATATCAGGCGAAAAGGGGTTAAAAGCGCAAGCCGCCCAAATTGCGGCAGCAAAAAGCAGAAGAATATTTAAAAGCTTCATAGGCTTAGCCTTTACGCCTTAATTATGGCGTCTCTCATGGCAGAAAGCTCTTCGTGGGTCTGTGTCATTGTTTTGTATACGAATTTGTTATCGTTTTTATAACGGGGTATAACGTGCATGTGGAAGTGGAAAACGCTTTGTCCTGCCGCTTCTTCATTGTTTTGAAGTATGTTTACACCGTCGCAGCCTGTGGCGGCTTTAACCTTTACGGCTATTTTCTGAGCCAAAACAGCCGCTTTTGACAGGAGCTCAGGGTCTATTTCGTAAATATTCATTGCATGGGCTTTGGGAATAATGAGACAGTGACCGGGGTTAGCCGGAGCGATGTCTAAAATTACTCTGAAATCATCATCTTCATAAACTGTGTTTGAGGGAACCTCGCCTTTTGCCATTTTGCAGAAAAAACAATTATCCATTTTGTATCATCCTTTCGTTGAAAAACTTTAATGATTGAATTGCAGTTAGTTAAGTGAAACCATAACCGCTCCACCTCTCAGTCACACTACGTGTGACAGCTCCCCTCAAGGGGAGCCTATGCCGCATCAGTTTCAAAAAATTCTTTATGCCAAACAAGGAACATATATACCGTCCAAATTTTTCTCGAATTGTCGGCTTTGCCCTTTTTATGGTTATCCAAATAAGAAACAAGCTTGTCCGTATTAAAATATTCTTTAGCGGCAGGGCTTGTGAAGGCTTCCTTAACCTTATTATAATATTTGTCCTCTTTAAGCCAAATTCTTATGGGAACAGGGAAGCCCAGCTTCTTCTTAGAGCTGACCTCGTCGGGAAGATATTCCTTAGCTGCCATTCTGAAAACATATTTTGTAGCCTGTCTGTTTACTCTGTAGTCAGTTTGAATTTTGGAGGCCACCTTGAAAACCTCTTTGTCAAGGAAAGGAACTCTGACTTCGAGAGAGTTTGCCATACTCATTTTATCGGCTTTTAAGAGAATATCCCCTACAAGCCACAAATTAAGGTCTATAAACTGCATTTTCGTTACATCGTCAAGATTCTTTGCTTTGTCATAATAGGGCTTTGTGATTTCTCTGAAGTCGAATTTGCCCAAAGGCTTTTTGAGAATTTCCTCACGCTCTTCCTTTGAAAACATTTTTGCGTTTCCTATGAACTTTTCTTCAACGGACTGTGACGCACGAATAAAGAAGCTTTGTCCCTTAAAGCTGAAGGGAACAAGGCTCACCGCTTTAGCCATAAGCTTTCTCAAGGGCTTGGGAAGCAGCTTTATAACGGCTAAGTCCAAAGGCTCTTTATAAATGTTGTAGCCGCCGAAAAACTCATCAGCACCCTCGCCGGAAAGGGCAACCTTAACATACTGCGAAGCAAGGTTAGCCACAAAATAAAGGGCTATAGCTGAGGGGTCAGCCAAAGGCTCGTCCATATGATACTGCACCTTGGGGATAGCCGCCCAGTATTCCTCGGTGGTGATTGTTTTGTTGTAGTTGTCGATGCCCACCTTCTCGGAAAGGGCTGTGGCGTAGCTTATTTCGTTGTATTTGTCATAGTCAAAGCCTACGGTGAATGTCTTGTCGCCGTTAAACGTTGCGGCAACGTATGAGGAGTCAACTCCGCTTGAAAGAAATGAGCCGACCTCAACGTCGCTGACCTTGTGAGCTTCGATTGAATTTTGCATAACGTCCTCAACGCTTTTGATTGCGTCCTGAAGGGGAGAAGGCTTGGGGCTGAACATAGGGTCATAATAACGTGTAATTTCAACCTTTTTATTCTTATATTTTAAATAGTGACCGGGCTTAAGCTTGTAAACACCCTTGAAAAATGTTTCGTCAAGAACGGAATATTGAAATGTCAGATAGTTTTCAAGGGCAAGAGTGTTTACCTCTTTTTTGAAATCAGGATGGGGCAGAAAGCTTTTGATTTCCGAGCCGAAAAGAAGGTTTCCGCCGAACTCGCCGTAATAAAAGGGCTTTATGCCGAAAAAGTCTCTTGCTCCGAAAAGGCTGTTGTCTTTTTTGTCGTAAATCACAAAGGCAAACATACCTCTCAGGTCGTTAAGCATTTCCTCGCCTTTTTCCTCATAAAGGTGAACCAAAACCTCCGTGTCGGAGTTGGTTTTGAATTTGTGCTTTCCCTCTAATGTTTTTCTTATTTCCCTGTAGTTGTAAATTTCGCCGTTAAAGACTATGGCGACTGTGCCGTCCTCATTATAAATGGGCTGGTCGCCCTCGGAAAGGTCTATAATACTTAAGCGTCTGAAGCCTAAGGCTATGTCTTTATCTAAATATGAGCCGCTTGAATCAGGACCTCTGTGGATAATTTTATCCATCATTTTGTTTATTATTTTTTGCTTGTCATTAATATTTCCGGTAAATCCGCAAAATCCGCACATTTCCCATTCCTCCGAAATAAATTGTGTTTGTTTTCTTCTTGCTTATGTTATTTTGAGTTATATTTTAACACGAAAGTATTTATATTTCAATCTGTTAGTAGAAAAAATTTAATTTTTTTGTGCCCGATAAAAAATTCATTTTTGCGTCTGAACCTTTATATGGCTATCATTTTTTTGTACTGTTTATAATATATTTTTATATACAACCCATAGTGTGGGTGTGTAATTAAAGGAAACGGGAGGTTTTTATATTATGGAAGTTTTAGACGAAAGGGTTCTTGCCGGGTTCGGAATCGAGCCTAAATATATCCGCAAGGTTAAGTATATGTACATAGTTAAATGCAGCAGGGGAAGCTTTGTTATAAGAAAAGCCGATGCCGACAGCAAAAGAATTATGTTTGTAAGCGATATTAAAAACGGACTTAAGCGAAAGGGCTTCAGACGTTTTTTCGACTTTGAAGCCGCTGTTGACGGAAAGCCATATTTTGAGCTTGAAGGGGCAAACTACATTATGACCCCTTCGGGCAGAGACACAGTCAGCCCCGAATATACAAGAGAGGGAGACTTCAGAGAGATTTTAAGGTCATTCGGAGCATTTCACAGAGCCGGAGCTTTCGGCGAAAGCCCTGAGTTTAAAGACTTTTGGGGAGAGGATATTAAGACGGTTTTTTCAACCTATGAGGAAAGGCTTAAAAGAATGAGAAAACAGGTATACAGAAAGCGGCGGCTTGACGACATTGACTATATTTTTCTTAAAAACTACGAATATTATTACAGAGCCTGTGAAGAAAGCCTTGAAGGGCTTGAAAAATTCGGAATTGACAGAGAGGAGTTTTCAGCAAGAAATAACGGGAAAATTGTTTTAAACAATGCCGATGAGGAGACTATGGCACTGTATCCCACAGGAGTGTTTTTTAATGATATGCTTAAGCTTGAAGCCGGAACACCCCTAAAGGATCTGAGAATTATTATAAACAGATTTCTCAAAAAGAACAGACAGCCTATTTTGAAAATAAGTGAAATTTTGGAGGAATACGGCAGAAGAAGCCCCTTAAGCCCGGAAGCTGTCAGACTTCTCTATTATATGCTGATTTTCCCCGAACGATATATTAAAACCTATTGGGATTATTATAAAAAAGGAAGAGCCTTTACCCCTGTTTATGTTAAGGACTCTATTAAAAGAATGGTGGAGGAAAGGGAAAGAGACAGGGAGTATATTGAGGAAATTAAAGGGTTTTAGCGAAAAAGGGGAAGCTTAGCGGCAAAACACCTTATTGTCAACCCGCCCTCTTTACTCTGAGATATTATCTTGAGCCTAAGAGGGCAGGTTCATTCAGAAGAGCTATTGATCGCTTACTTTTATTATCGGCTCTATTTACGTGATGTTTGTAACTGTGATTAGGGTTGTTGAGGTTGCTACCATGACTACTGATAGAAACATGGATAGTAGTCGTTGACCTATTTTAGGTTTATATTGCATTTATATTTACTCCTTTCTACTGGAATTTTTGCATTAAAAAAGACCTTTTGAACTTAAAAGGGCTTTTTAGTTATCTGATATTTAATTTGTCATGTTAGTTGAGACTGAGTACAGTGCCTGTTAAACCAGCATATGATTCGCCAGCATAACTCCAGTCAACACCAGACCATTGCCAACATTCATACATCTCACCTTTATATGTTCCGCTCCATGACGGTATAATTGATTCAGGCATGTTTTGAGTTACATCATAGTAGTAACTTTCTTGCTCATTTGTGGCAAATACAGAGTCATTATTGTAGGGGTTGAGATGTACGTATTGTAAGTTATAATTTATCTGTTCATCTGTCAGGCCTGCGGCTTTTGCCATGGTTGTATACTTATACCACGAGGTATAATAAGCTTCACCTGGATTAGGTCCATTGTTAGCATCATAGCCCAGGACTGCTCCTGTAGGATATTCCTGGTCAAATGCGAGCTGCTCTGCTGTCTTTTCGGGGGCGTTGGTTTGAAGCTCTGTGCTTGGGGTTGGTGTTACGGTGCCGGAGCTGGTGATGTAGATTGACTTGGTTGCTGCATCGTAGGAGAATGAGAAGCCGAAATTTTCACAGACTGCTCTGAACGGCATGTATGTCCTTTCCTCATATATGATAGCTTTTGTGCCTTGACTATCAATTTTTTCGGCTTCATTGTTTACCACTACATAGCCGGAGCCTATTGGCACTTCCAGTGTTGTGCTTCCTAATGTTAAGACCGCTACCTTTGATGTTCCGTCCCAGTCTACGTTGCATCCCAATAGGTTGCCTAATGCTCTGACAGGGAGTAATGTTCTGCCTTCTGTTGTGACCTTAATTTCAGAATCACCTGTGAATTGATTTGTGACTTCACTGCCGTCAAGGTAGACGCTAAAGGCACTTCCGTCTACTACGTTGTTTGTCTGGTAGTTGCTGCTGACATAACTTGCTGCCAGCGAGCCGGCGTTGGCTGCGAATACTA
>JAJBVU010000011.1 GCA_020859645.1 Eubacterium sp.
ACGAAACAGTAAAGGTTCTTATTTCCGAAGAACAAATTAAACAGAGAGTGGGGGAGCTTGCGGAACAGATTAACAAAGACCTTGCCGGAAAGGAAATTATTATTTTGGGAGTGCTTAAAGGCTCGGTATTTTTTATAACAGACCTTTCAAGAAGGCTCACTATGCCTGCGGAAATGGCTTTTATGGATGTTTCAAGCTATTATGACAGCACTCACTCTTCGGGGGAAATTAAAATAAATTTAGACCTTGATTTAATTATTAAGGACAAGCATCTTTTGATTGTGGAGGATATTATAGACACGGGAAGAACTCTTCATATGCTTATGGAGCGCCTTAGGGCACGCAAGCCTGCTTCAATAAGCCTTGCCACGTTGCTTAATAAGCCTGTGGCAAGAGAGTTTGAAATAACCCCCGATTACGTTGGGTTCGAAATTCCCGATAAGTTTGTGGTTGGCTACGGTCTTGACTATGCCCAGCGCTACCGCAATCTGCCCTACATAGGTGTTTTGAATTTTTCAGAGGATTGATTATAAGACTTGATTAATGAGTAATTTTATGATACTCTGTAAAGAGAAATGTTTTCTTGATGAGAGGAGGGGTATCAATGAATACTATTGATATGATTGTCAGTATGACACAGGAAATGACAGAAGCCGGTAAAAATAAAGTTTTAGATTATGTGAAGTTGATTTACAGTGCAGATGTAACTCCAAGTCCCTTTAGTCCATTGTCATCAGATGAAATTTTGGGTAAATTGGAACTCGGACGTAAGCAAAATAATAATAGCGAGGGAATATCATTTGACAAAGCAATAAAACATATAGGTATTGAAAATGGATTTATTTGACGTTATTATTGCTCCGGAAGCTTATGAACAGTTAAGTGCATATATTCATTATATTAAATATGTGTTGATGAATGAAACAGCAGCTGAAAAGGTATATAATGATGCTATTGAAACAGGAAATTCACTTGCTTTATTAGCCGGAAGCTTGCCTTTTTGCGAAAACGAAAAATTAAAACAATATGGATACAGAACTATTGCTTTTAAACGTCATCAATATATAATGGTATATAGAATTGAAGGAAATATTGCTTATGTTGATGGTATTATCCATCAAAAACAAGATTATGAAAATATTTTTGTAAAAAATAAATAATCTATATTAAAACAGCCGATTACTGATTGACAGTAACCGGCTGAATTTTTTGTGCAAATAATTATTACTCTTCTACAGGAAATTTTTTACTGATGTCAAGAACCTTTGAGAGGATTTGAGCTGCATCGGCGGCAGTAAGCACGCCGTCACCATCTACGTCAACTATTTCAAGCTCCGCTTCAACCTGATAGCTTGAGTCTATAACGTTTTCCAAAACACAGGCTGCGTCATTAGCCGTCAAAACACCGCTTAAGTCCGCATCGCCGTAAAGACCTTCGGCAATAGGTTCATCGGGAGTAACAGGTGTGTCCGAAGAAGCATCGCTTAAGTCATATTCGTCGGGAGCAAGCTGTTCCGCTGCGCCTGCCTTAAGGACGTAGCTGCCTGTTTCCTCCGGGGCAAAGTCTATTGTAAAGCTTATGCCATTGGTTGTTTCGGTATATTCACCTTCCGCAAACTGGTTTATATATACTGTGCTGTCGAAGTCATAGCTGCCGCTGTCGTCCTTTTTCATAACGATAACGGAATACTGAGCTGCTTCAGCCGGGTCGGTAACCGTTACCTCTGCGGTGACTGTGCCGCTGTCCGAAATGCTTGCGCTTGTTATTTCGATTTCAGCGCCGAAAGCCGTAACTGTCATAGCTGCTGTCAGGGCAATTGAGACTGCGGCGGAAATAATTCCTTTCATATTGCGTCCTCCTTTCATGACTTACTCATATGCTGCGATTATAGCGTAAATGTTCTTGTTTGCGCCGCCGCCGTAGGTATAAACGGGATTTGTCAAATCGGTGGTTTCGGCTGTTACGGTGACCAAACCGCTTAAAACGGAGTCTGCCGAAGCCAAAACCTTGCCGTTTTGATAAATATTCTGGGTTCTGCCTGCTGAGCCGTTTCCGTCAAAAATTACGGTTATGGTGCACTTTGTATAACCGCTGACATCGGGAGTAAAGAAGAAGTTAGCCTTGCTTATGCTTCCGCTGCCTGTCTGCATAGCACGTGTAAATTTGTATGTTTCTCCGTTAAATGTGTAGGTTACGTTCTTGCTCTTTGATGTAACGCCGCCTGTTGCATAAAGACCGTTTATGGGGCCCTTTACGTCGCCTTCCGTTAAAGCACCGAAGCTGTCATAGGCACTGTCTGAGAAGTTATAAACAATAATATTTGCGTCTGCCGCTATGGTGAATTCTCGCTCAAGCTTATCGCTTAAAGGCTCCATATTGTCAACGCTGTCCCAAATATAGTGTTCAAGCTTTGTTCCGTTTGCAAAGCTGCCCTCAACAACGTAGCTGCCTGTGTCTGTTATGTTGTTTGTAAGAGTTCTTTCAAGCTCTCCCTCTGATGAATAAACCGCTGTTATAAGAACTGCCGAGGGGTTCATAGAGTCGCCGTTATAGGTGATTTCCATTTCCTCTGTGCCGTAAACAGTGTCGTTTATGCTTGTAATTTCATAAATGCTTGTGCCTGCCGCAGGCTTTGTTCTGATAGAGGCAAAAAGAGCAGCTGCGTTGTCATAGGTTTCAACAAGAAGGTCGGAGTCTATTTCGACCTCGATTGAAGCCTTTGCGGTATCATAGGTTGTCTTGAAAAGGCTTACGTTTTCGTCTGAATAAAGGCTCTTGTCATAGCTTTCATATGCTGTAAGAAGCTTAGCCAGATATTCTGCAATCATTTCCTCTGTAACTGCCGCCTTTGTGTAGTTGGCAACGGGAATAACCGTTGACTTAGTTACTCCGTTTACGGTTACCTCTGCGGTAATAAGGGCTGTTCCCTCTTCATAGCCTGCTGAGATAACGCCGTTTTCGTCAACTGTTGCTACACTTTCATCGCTTGAAGTATAGGTTGTGTTGGAACTGTCCAAAGCTACCTCTGCTTCGTCGCTCATATATGCGGAAAGGTTGGCATTTACAGATGTAAGGCTTACGTTAAGCGTTCCGTCATCGTTTACAGCCCCTACTGTTTTAATTCCGTCGGGAACTGCACATACAACGTCAAGCTCGCTTGCCAAAGTGCCTGTTACTGACAGTGTTTGTGAAAGCATATCGGCGTCGTTTGCATTCTTACCTACCATTAATGTATATGTGCCTGTGGGTACATATTGAAGCTGAGTGCTTTCGTCATAGAAATGAAGGTCTGCTATGTCAAGGGTCATTGTGACTGTCTTTGTTTCTCCGGCTGCAAGAGTAACTCTTTCGAAGCCCTTAAGCTGCTTAAGAGGAAGGTTTACACCGTCGCCGTTAGGTGACTTAACATAAAGCTGAACTACCTCTGTGCCTTCAACGTCTCCTGTGTTCTTTACATTAACGCTTACGGTGACCTGACCGTTGGCGTCAACAGTGTGAGATGATACGGAAAGACCCGAATAGCTGAAGTCTGTATAGGAAAGACCGTAGCCGAAGGAATAAACGGGTGTTCCGTTATAATACTGATATGTTCTGCCGGGATAGTTGCTTTCCTGGCGTATTTTATAGTTTTCGTTTCTTGAGTAAGAAATTCCGTTTTCTGTTGTTTTTGTTGTTGTGCCTATGGGCATTTTAAGAAGATCCGCAGGGGCATACCATGTTGTGGAAAGTCTGCCTGAGGGGTTAACCTCGCCGCTTAAAATTTTAGCTAAAGCAAGACCCTGTTTCTGTCCGTTGTAGCAGCTCCACAAAATAGCCTTTGCGTTATCTTCGAATGAAGAAACGTCCATTTGACCTACTGTCTGCAAAACAACAACAGTCTTGTCGGGATAAGCAGTTGCAATCTCGGCTACATGAGCCTGATGGCTTGGCATAGCTATGCTTGAACGGTCCTTGCTTTCGCTGGCGTCAGATGTTGTGGTTGCGCCGTAGGCAATAATTACATCTGCTGCGTCAAGCTGTGTCTTATAGTCCTCAACTGAAAATTCGCTGACAGCCGCTGCTGATATAACGAGGTTTGCTGTTCCGTTATAACCGCCGTCTGAGCCTGTGTAATCAGCTGTTACTGCGGCGTATGTGTCGAGTGAGTCTGTGATTTCCGCTGTAAGAGTGCTGACTGTAAGGGTTGCGTCACCGTAGCCGATTGTAATTGTTCCGCCCGGTGAGTCATAGCCTGTTGAAATTTCAGCCTCAACGCTTGCTACGTCTGCAAAGCTTACGCCTTCGATAACTGCGCTTGCGCCGTTTGTTATGTTAATAAGGCTTGAGCCTGAAACTGTAAGACCGCTTGTTGATGCTGCCTTCGAAAGGTCAACGGCAGCCTTTGTTCCGTCTGTTTTTACAAGATTTAATGACTTAATGTTAAAGAGAACAGTATCGTCCTCAACATTGCCTAAATAGTGAACATTGTCTGAGCCGAAAACCTCACAGAGACCCTCATAGGGGCTTGTTGTGTCTGTAGGCTCACCGGAGTAGTCGCCTAAATAGGTTGTGCCTGCCATATCCCCTACAATTGCAATGTTGGGAGAGGCTGAGGCGTCAATGGGAAGTATTCCGTCATTTTTAAGCATAACAACGGCTTCTTCGGCTGCCCTTTCCGCAAGCTCAACGTGGTCAGCCGCTTCAAGCTCTGAGGTTGATGTGTTTGCATAGGGGTTGGTTGAGTCAAATTCGCCTGTTCTGAACCTTTGTAAGAACATTCTGTAAACCGCAAGGTCAACCTCTTCCTCTGTTAAATAGCCGTTTTCAACTGCTTCATAGGCTACGGACTGGCTGACAGAACCGCAGTCAAGATCGTTGCCTGCCTTAATTGTGGGAGCAAAGGTTTGAGCCTGTGTTATTTCGGATAAGTCCTCGGCATCGGGGAAGAGAATACTCTTATACTGAAGTCTTGAATAGTTGTTGTTTACTGAGCCGCAGTCTGCTACTACATAGCCCACAAAGCCCCATTTTCTTCTTAAAAGCTCTGTTAAAAGATAGGGGTTTGAGGATGAAGGAATATAGTCGAAAAGCTGTGTTCCCTCTCTTGTTATAGTTGTTGCGTTGTAGCTGCTCATTACCGAAGCCGGTGAAGCATTTTCGATTATGTCCTCAAAGGCTTTGCCGTAATAGTCTCTTAATGTCTGCTCGTCCATAACCGATGAGCCTGTCTGTCTTTCGCCTTCGCAGTTGTTGGCAACATAGTGCTTAAGGGTGGCGATAACCTTGAGATAGGTTTCGTCGCTGCCCTGCATACCGCTTACCATTTCACTGCCGTATTCGGTGGTTAAATAAGGATCCTCGCCGAAGCTTTCGTCATTTCTGCCCCAGCGGGGGTCTCTTGCCATATTTATGGTAGGTGTCCAGTAGGACAAGTCCTTAATTCCTTTTTCGACCGTCTTAGCTCTTGCTTCCGTTCCTATTACGTCGCCTTCCTGAGCGTAAAGGTCTCTGTCCCATGTGTTTGACATAGAAAGGGCAGAGGGGAAGCTTGTGGCTTTTCCGTTTCTGGCTACTCCGTGGAGCGCCTCTCTCCAATAGTTATATTTGCTTATGCCCAGTCTGCTTATGGCAGGGGCGTTGTAGCCAAGCTGAGAAACCTTTTCTTCAAGTGTCATTCTCGAAACAAGGTCAGCGGCTCTTTCTTCAAATGATAAGCTTTCGTTTTGATAGGGCAGCACTTCACTCTCTCCTGTCGCAGCACCGTTTACCGCAGACACCCCAGACGTTGTAATAACGGCTGCCAGCAAAACGGCTGTTAATTTTTTAAGCTTCATTATTTTCCCTCCTTAAAACGTTACAATAAATCCTCATAGCTGCCTGCGTTATATGCCCTTTCAAACCCCGTTTCCAAGGCATATTTAACGGCTTTTTCGGCTCTTACACCGCTGTAGCAGCAGAAGATTAAAACTGTGTCTTTTGAATATTCCCCTATTTTTTCAATTTCATCTATGGGAATATTAACGGAGTTTGCTGCGTGTTTTGCTTCAAAATCAGCCCTGTCTCTGACGTCTATAAGAACTGCCCCGTCATTGACGATTTTGCCTGCCACTTCAGAGGCAGCTATCTTATTCTGCCTAAGAACGTCAGCCTCAACAAGGTTTTTTTCTCCCTCCTTTGAATAAATTTCGGCGTTTCCTCCGTTAAAATGTATCTGATAAATGTCAAAGTCACAAACCTTTTTAAGCCTGTAGCATTTTTGACATTCAGTCACAACTATTACAATACCACCGTCGCAGCCGAGATAAATCTGGTCGCCGTAAACCTCTATGTCGTTTATGACAAATTCCGTCTGTGAATTAACTTCAATGTCGCTTTCTTCAAACAGCTCTAAGCTTATGTCTATCCAAACACTGCCTAAAAATGTGTAGCTGACTGTTTTCCTGTCTTTGTTTAAAACAACGGTGTAGTCAAGCCAACGGGCAACATCTAGATAATCTCCCGAATTTTTTATTGTTTCGTATATTTTTTCTTTGTCATACGCCATATCGTTTCCTCCGAAAGCCATAGCCGGCAGGCAAAATATAACCATTAAAACAATACATATAAATTTTTTTGTTGTTTTCATAAAAATCACCCTCTTAAAGTATTTTAACAAAAGTGTGCAATTTTTTAAAAGTTAAGCACTTACACTTGAATTATATACCTTTGGGGTGTATAATGAAAGTCATAAAATAACGGCTTATGGTCAAAAAGTGCGGAGGTGTAAAAAATGTCTCTGTTTTATGAGGTTTTAAAATCAGATTTTTCGGTAATTCATAACAAAAGAGCCATTCGATTTAAGGAGCATATGCACAAATATATAGAAATTTTATATGTTTTCGAGGGGTCGCAGGTGATTTTTGTAGACGAGACGCCTTATAAAGTGGACAAAGGGGAAGCCGTAATTGTTTTCCCCGATATTGCCCATTCATATTATAAAGAGGACACAGACTACGCCGATGAGCTTTTAATTATTTTCGACCCGCTGTACCTTTCAAGCCTTTTCCCCTCAATTGACAGAATTTACGCCGAAAATCCTTATATAACAAGAGGCTCTATTAATGAAGAAACACGATACGCCATGAAGGCTCTTTCACAGAAGCCGTCGGCGGAAATCCGCCTTGCCTACACGATAATAGCCTTTTCCAATCTCTTAAAGCAAATAAAGCCTGTTCAAAGGCCGCAGGCACCCGTTAAGGATTTGACCTCAAGGCTTGTAGCCTACATAGACGCAAACTACGCCGAGGACATAACAAGAGAAGGGCTTGCAAGGGAATTTGCCGTAAGCAAATATCACATTTCACGAATTTTCACGGAAAGCTTTAAAAAGAGCCTTCCTCTTTATCTTACGGAAGTCAGGTGCAGCCATGCAGCAAGGCTTATCAGAACCACCGATTTAAAGCTTACCGCCGTTGCAAGAATGACAGGCTTTAAGTCAATAAGAACATTTAACAGGGGATTTAAGGAAATTTTCGGAGTTACCCCCTCTGAATACAAAAAAAGTTTTTTGCAGTAAAAAAGACCGACAGCTTACATTTTGCAAACTGCCGATCTTTTTTATAAATAAGGATTTTATGGAAAAGTGAAGTTAAAACTCTATATTACTCAACGTCCTCCAAAGCTGCTGCGTCCTCTTCGCCTGTACGGATTTTAACAACTCTGTCTACGTTGTAAACGAAAATCTTACCGTCGCCAATGTGACCTGTGTAAAGAACCTTCTTAGCCTTTTCGATTACAGTGTCAACAGGGATTGAAGAAACAACAACCTCAACCTTAACCTTGGGAATAAGTGTTGCGTCGATTTCAGCTCCACGATATTTCTCGCCTACGCCCTTTTGGATACCGCAGCCGGAAACCTGTGTTACTGTCATACCTGTTACACCGATTTCATTCATAGCACGGCGTATTGCGTCATACTTAGCAAGTCTTGCTATAATAACTACCTTATAAATGCCTGAAAGTGATTCAACGGGAACTCTCTGAACCTTAACGGCTGCGTTCTTCTGAGCTTCGCTTGCTTCAGCATAAACGTCTGAGCCGATTTGTGTATTTTCGTTTTCTTCCATCATATGGTTTGTTGTATCCATAATTGCAAAGCCTGCATAAGCTGAAGGAAGACCGTGTTCTGTTGCGTCAAGACCTACGATTTCTTCTTCGGGAGTTACTCTGAGACCGATTACTGCCTTAATTACTAAGAAAGTAATTGTAATTGTTACTGCTGTCCAAAGTGCTGTTGCGCATACACCTAAAATCTGAATACCCAAAAGGTGGAAGCCGCCGCCGTAGAAAAGACCTTCGCCGGCAATCTGGTTAGCGCCGAAGCTAACGCCGTCGCCGAAGCCTCTTGCAAATGCGGGAGCAGTTTCTGTTGCGAAAAGACCTACTGCCAAAGTACCCCAAATACCGTTTAACATATGTACTGCTACTGCGCCTACAGGGTCGTCTATTCTGAGAACGTTGTCAAGAAGCCATACGCCGAATACTACCAAAACGCCTGCTACAGCGCCGATTATGATTGCGCCGAAGGCATCGCAGACATCACAGGGAGCTGTAATAGCTACAAGACCTGCAAGTGAAGCGTTAAGACACATTGATACATCGGGCTTGCCGAACTTAACCCATGTGAATACCATACAAACTACTGTTGCAACAGCGGGAGCAATTGTTGTTGTTACGAAGATTGAACCAAGCTCTTCTACTGAAACAGCTGCTGCGCCGTTGAAGCCGTACCAGCCAAGCCAGAGAATGAATACACCGAGACAGCCTATAGGAAGGTTGTGACCGGGGAAAGCATTGACCTTAGTGATCTTGCCGGATTTGTCCTTAGAGAACTTACCGATACGGGGACCTAAGATTGCTGCACCGATGAGGGCGCTGATACCGCCGACCATATGAATACAGTTAGAACCTGCGAAATCGTGGAAGCCGATCTGTGAAAGCCAGCCGCCGCCCCATGTCCAGTGAGCTTCTATGGGGTAGATAAGAGCAGAGATAACTGCCGAATAAATACAGTAGGAAAGGAACTTTGTTCTTTCTGCCATAGCACCGGAAACGATTGTTGCGGTGGTAGCGCAGAATACTAAGTTGAATATGAAGTTTGACCAGTCGAAATCGGCATAGCTTGTGAAAATGTCAAAGCCGGGTTTGCCGATTAAGCCCATCATATCCTCGCCTAAAAGAAGACCGAAGCCTATGATAATGAACATTACTGTACCTATACAGAAGTCCATAAGGTTCTTCATAAGGATGTTGCCGGAGTTTTTAGCTCTTGTAAAGCCTGCCTCTACCATAGCGAAGCCTGCCTGCATCCAGAAAACAAGAGCTGCGCCGATCAAAAACCAAACGCCGAAAAGATTGTCTGTTACTAATTGAGTTACTTCATTTAATACATCAGGTGTCATAATAA
>JAJBVU010000023.1 GCA_020859645.1 Eubacterium sp.
ATACAAAATAGTCTGAATATCAACCAAAAACAGAAATGTTTTTATATTAGTTTTTATAATTTGTGTTAAAAACTGCGGCAAAGCTCAACAAAGACTTGACTTTATTCCGAAGATGTTATAAAATCAACATAAGATTTAAGGGGCTGTGGGAAAAATAGGAAAAGGAAAGGAAAGAAGAAAATGAAAATAGCTTTAATTAACGAAAATTCACAGGCAGCAAAGAACGGACTTATATTTGAATGTCTTAAGAAGGTCTGTGAGCCTATGGGTCACACAGTTTATAACTACGGCATGTATTCAGCCGAGGACGAAAACCAGCTTACCTACGTTCAGGCAGGTCTTTTAGCCGGTATTTTGATTAACTCCGGCGCCTGCGACTATGTTGTTACAGGCTGCGGAACAGGCGAAGGCGCTATGCTTGCATGCAATTCATTCCCGAAGGTTCTCTGCGGACACATTGTTGACCCCTCAGACGCTTATATGTTCTCACAGATTAATGCCGGAAACTGCGCCGCAATTCCCTTTGCAAAGGGCTTCGGCTGGGGCGCCGAGCTTAACCTTGAATATATGTTCGACAAGCTTTTCTCAACAGAGCCCGGCGGAGGATATCCCAAGGAGAGAGTTGTCCCCGAACAGCGCAACAAGAAAATTTTGGATGGCATAAGAGAAATCACCTTAAAGGATATGATGACCGTTCTTAAGGAAATCGACAGAGACTTCCTTAAGGAAGCTATTTCAGGGGAAGGCTTTAAGAAATATTTCTTCGAAAACTGCAAGGATGAGGAAATGGCAGCCTTCTTAAAGGAAGTTTTGGCATAAAACCGAGAAACAGTCATTAAAATTTCTTGACAAATCGGGTTTTGGTGTTATAATTGTTTTTAGATTAAATCAGTGATAAGGACACGTCACAAGGGTTAAGAATCGACAGAGAGGGCGAAAGCTGAGAGCGCCTGTTTCCGAAGCTTGTGGTACCGCCTTTGAGAGACGTTAATACCGTCCGCTTTGAGCCTGCGTTAAAGGGCTTATCCGCTTTCAGGGTGGAAACGATATTTACTTTTTGTATAATCGTCCCATAAGGCTAATTGGTCTTATGGGGCTTTTTAGATTAAAGACTTTAAGTTTTTAGGAGGATTTTTATGATTAACATTACTTTAAAGGACGGCAGTGTTAAGCAGTATGAAAACGGCACAACCGTTCTTGACATTTGTAAAAGCATTTCAGAGGGCCTTGCAAGAAATCTTTGCTGTGCTAAGGCTGACGGTGAGGTTGTTGATTTGAGAACAGCCCTTAACTCCGACTGCGCACTTGAATTTTGCACATTCGACTCGGACGAGGGCAAGAGAGCTTTCAGACACACCGCTTCTCACATTATGGCTCAGGCTATAAAGAGACTTTACCCCGAAACAAAGCTTGCCATAGGCCCCTCAATTGCAGACGGCTTCTACTACGATTTTGACAGAGAAACTCCCTTTACGGAAGAGGATCTTACAAAAATCGAAGCCGAAATGAAGAAAATCGCTAAGGAAAACCTTACTCTTGAAAGGTTTGAGCTGCCCAGAGACGAGGCAATTAAGTTTATGGAAGAAAAGGGCGAACCCTATAAGGTTGAACTTATAAACGATCTTCCCGAGGACGCAGTTATTTCATTCTATAAGCAGGGCGAATTTACAGACCTTTGCGCAGGCCCTCACCTTGTTTCAACAAAGCCCGTTAAGGCTGTTAAGCTTACATCTGTTGCCGGTGCTTATTGGAGAGGCAGCGAAAAGAACAAAATGCTTTCAAGAATTTACGGCACAGCCTACACAAAGGCAAGCGACCTTGAGGAGCATTTAAGACTTATTGAAGAAGCCAAAAAGCGTGACCACAGAAAGCTGGGCAAGGAATTAGGTCTTTTTGCTCTTCTTGAAGAGGGCCCCGGCTTCCCCTTCTTCCTTCCCAACGGAATGATTATCAAAAATACACTTATCGACTATTGGAGAGAAATTCACAAGCGTGCCGGATATGTTGAAATTCAGACACCTATGATGTTAAACAGGGCACTTTGGGAAAGAAGCGGTCACTGGGATCACTATAAAGCAAATATGTATACAACCGTAATCGACGATACAGACTTTGCCGTTAAGCCTATGAACTGCCCCGGCGGTATGCTTGTTTATATGCAGGAGCAGCACTCCTACCGTGACCTTCCTCTTCGCTGCGGTGAGCTGGGTCTTGTTCACAGACACGAAAAGAGCGGTCAGCTTCACGGACTTATGCGTGTAAGATGCTTCACACAGGACGATGCGCATATTTTTATGACAAAGGAGCAAATTAAAGACGAAATCAAGGGCGTTGTTGCTCTTATCGACGAGGTTTATACTCTTTTCGGCTTTGATTATCACATTGAGCTTTCCACACGTCCCGAGGATTCTATGGGTTCAGATGAGGACTGGGAAATCGCCACAAACGGTCTTAAGGGCGCCCTTGACGAGCTTGGCAGAGAATATGAGATTAACGAAGGCGACGGCGCATTCTACGGCCCCAAAATCGACTTCCATTTAACAGACTGCTTAGGCAGAACATGGCAGTGCGGAACAATTCAGCTTGATATGCAGCTGCCCGAAAGATTTAACCTTGAATATACGGATAAGGACGGACAGAAGAAGCGTCCCGTAATGATTCACAGAGTTGTTTTCGGTTCAATCGAAAGATTTATAGGTATTTTGACAGAACACTTTGCCGGCAGCTTCCCCACATGGCTTGCTCCCGTACAGGTTAAGGTTCTGCCTATTTCCGAGAAATTCGAGGACTACACCGAAGAGGTTATGGCAGCGCTCAATAAAGCCGGAATCAGGGCTGAAAGCGATTACCGTTCGGAAAAGATAGGCTATAAGATCAGAGACGCAAGAGGCAAGAGAGTGCCTTATATTCTTGTCTGCGGTGCTAAGGAAAAGGAAAGCGGAACAGTTACCGTAAGATGCGGCGAGAATGTTTTGGGTGCATTTACCATTGATAAATTCATTTCCGATATTTCAAAGGAAATTAAGGAAAGAGCCAACAGAGCTACTTTCGTAACAAGTGCCGAATAATAAGGAGTAACATTATGACTACAGAACACAACCATGACTGCGGCTGCGGTCACGACCACGATCATGACTGTAATTGCGGCGAAGAAAACAACAAGATAAGCCTTGTTTTAGATGATGACAGTGAGCTTATATGCGATGTAATAGGTATATTTTCTTTAGATGAAGAGGCTGAACAGGAGTATATTGCCCTTGTTCCCGAAAGCGACGAGGACGGCGAGGTTCTTATCTACCGCTACTCTGAGGACGAAAACGGCTTAAAGCTTGACAACATCGACTCCGATGAGGAATATGAAGAGGTGGCTGAAGCCTTTGAAGAGCTTTTCTTAGATGATGAAGAAAATGACGAAGCTTAAATAATTATAATTTACTAATTTACGGGCAGTCATGACTTATCTTGACTGCCTTCTTTTTCGAGACAATCGGGTGATTATATGTTAAATCGTTTTTCAAGAACAGAGCTTTTAATTGGGAAAGAGGGGGTGGAGACCCTGTCAAAAGCTAAAGTGGCGGTTTTCGGCGTAGGCGGAGTTGGGGGATATGCCGTTGAAGCTATGGCACGAAGCGGAGTAGGGCATTTTCTTCTTGTGGATAATGACAGGGTTGCCCTTTCAAACATAAACAGGCAGATTATAGCAACGGAAAAGACTGTGGGTAAATACAAGGTTGACGTTATGAAAGAGAGAATTGAGGACATAAACCCCAAAGCTGAGGTTGAGGTCAGGCGGTGCTTTTTTCTGCCGGAAAACTCGGCTGAGTTTGATTTTTCATCCTTCAGCTACGTTATTGACGCAGTAGACACCGTTACGGCAAAAATCGAAATTATAATGAAGGCAAAGGAAGCGGGTGTACCCGTAATCAGCAGTATGGGAGCCGGAAATAAGCTTGACCCCACGGCTTTTATTGTGGATGACATTTATAAAACAAGCGTCTGCCCCCTTGCAAAGGTTATGAGACGGGAGCTTAAGAAAAGGGGAGTCGAAAGCCTTAAGGTTGTCTATTCAAAGGAGCCGCCCCTTAAGCCCCTTGAGACCGAAAGCCCCGAAACAGAGGACAGCCCCAACAGGAAACGCCAAACCCCCGGAAGCATTGCCTTTGTGCCCTCTGTCGCCGGGCTGATTTTAGGCGGCGAAGTGGTGAAAGATTTATGCAGCGACTTTCGGCAAACGACAGGCTCCCCTTGAGGGGAGCTGCTGAACGCAGTGAAGCTGAGAGGTGGGGCATATTCCTTGCCGAGCATTTACGTTTATTTAAAACTTTAAAGGAGGATAAGTTGTCAAATGTCAATTGAAAGAGCAAGAGCATATTTAAAACAATTCGGTGTTGAAGGGCGCATAAAGGAGCTTGACGAATCAAGTGCAACGGTTCAGCTTGCTGCGGCGGCTTTGGGTGTTGAGGAACAGCGCATAGCCAAAACCCTGTCTTTTTCCATAGGTGAAAGGGTAATTCTTATTGTTGCAGCAGGAGATGCAAGAGTTGACAATAAGAAATATAAGGCAGAGTTTTCTTCAAAGGCGAAAATGCTTAAATGGGAAGAAGCCGAAGAAAAAACAGGCCACGCCCCGGGCGGAGTCTGCCCCTTCGGCGTTAAGGACGGGGTCGAGGTCTACCTTGACACGTCTCTTAAAAGGTTCGAAACCGTTTTCCCTGCCTGCGGAAGCTCGGCGTCCGCAATAGAGCTTACTATAGATGAGCTTGAAAGATTTTCCGGGTATGTGAAATGGGTTGACGTATGTAAAGCCGCCGAATGAGTATATTTATCGACAGGCTCCCCTTGAGGGGGCTGATGGAAGGGAGAAAAAAATGCTTAAAAACATAAAAGGGGTTATTTTAGACCTTGACGGAACACTGGTAAATTCGGGCTTTGTTTGGAGCCGTATTGACGATGACTTTTTCGGAAAATACGGAATGGAGGTTCCGCCGGACTATACAGACAAAATAAATTCCGCAAGCTTCAGAGAAACGGCTGAAATAACAAAATCCCTCTACGGCTTTTCTCAGTCAATTGAGGATATTATGGAGGAATGGATGCAGATGGCTGCCTTCGAATACGCCAACGAGGTCAAGCTTAAGGAAGGGACCTTGGATATTTTAAAGCTTTTCAGGAAAACGGGCTTAAAAATCGGGCTTGCAACCGCCACATCGGACAGGCTTTTTCTGCCCTGCCTTAAAAACAACGGCGTTTTGGAGTTTTTCGATGCCTATGCCTACGGAGACGAGGTTAAAAGAAGTAAGGAGTTTCCCGACTTATTTTTGTTGTGCGCAGAACGCTTAGGGGTTGAGCCTTCCGACATTTTGGTTTTTGACGATGTTGAAAGGGCGCACATAGGGGCGAAAGCCGCAGGAATGAAAACCTGTGCCGTTTATGACGAATATTCCGCTTTTCAGTGGGAAAGGGCTAAGGCGGCGGCGGATTATTCCATAATGAGCTTTACTGAAATCATTTAAAAACACTTGACATTTAGAGGGTTATTGAGTATAATCGTGTTAGATAAAAACAAAGGCTGAGAAGGCGAGAGTACCTTATTTTTAGGCGAAAGAGACAGAGCGTCACAGGCTGAAAGCGCTCCCCGTTTTTAAATTTAAGAGAAGTTCACGCCGGAGCTTTTTCTCTGAACGGCTTAGGCTTATTAGGAGAAAACGGCAGGAAACCGTTAAAAACCGATGAGTGCGGGCGTTTTGTGCCCGAAATTGGGTGGTACCACGGAATGACTTCGTCCCTTTGGGGTTGAAGTCCTTTTTTATTGCTGAAAGGGTTGTTAAAATATCCTTTTCGGCAAAACATAATTGAGAGTTTTTTATATCACAGAAAGGAATTGTTACTATGAAAGACAGGTTGTTGGAGGTTAAGGCAAAGGCTCTTGAAAGCTTAGGCAAGGTTAAAGACCTTAAAGAGCTTGACGAAGCCCGTGTTAAGGTTTTAGGCAAAAAAGGCGAGCTTACAGCCCTTATGAAGGGTATGGGAAAGCTTTCCAAAGAAGAAAGACCGGCTATAGGTCAGCTTGCCAATGAGGTTAGATCGGCTATTGAAAAGGAGCTTGAAAATAAAAAAGCGCAGTTTGAAGAACAGGCTGTTGCAGCAAAGCTTAAAAAAGAAAAAATAGATGTAACTATGCCCGGAAAGAAGTCAAGTCTCGGTCATATTCATCCTATGAATACGGTTATTGAGGACATTAAGAATATTTTTATAGGTATGGGCTATGAAATTGCGGAGGGCCCCGAAATCGAGGACGCTTATTATAACTTTACAGCCCTTAATATTCCCAAGGGTCACACTGCGAGAGACGAACAGGACACATTCTACGTTGAAGGCGAGGGCGAATTCCTTTTAAGAACACAGACATCGCCTATGCAGATTCGTGTTATGGAGCAGAGAAAGCCTCCTATCAGAATTATTGCCCCGGGACGTGTTTACCGTTCCGACGATGTAGACGCTACTCATTCTCCTATTTTCCACCAGCTTGAAGGGCTTGTTGTTGACAAGGGCATAACTATGGGCGACCTTAAGGGCGCTTTGGAGGTTTTCGCAAAGCAGCTTTTCGGCGAGGACACAAAGGTTAGATTCCGTCCCCACCACTTCCCCTTTACAGAACCTTCTGCGGAAATGGACGCTACCTGCTTCGCCTGCGGAGGTAAGGGCTGCCGTGTTTGTAAGGACAGCGGCTGGATCGAAATGCTGGGCTGCGGAATGGTTCATCCCAAGGTTTTGGAAAGATGCGGAATTGACCCCAAGGTTTATTCGGGCTTTGCCTTCGGTATGGGTCTTGAAAGAGTTACTATGCAGAGATACGGCATTAACGACTTAAGACTTTTGTTCGAAAATGACGTTAAATTCTTAAAACAGTTCTGATTTTGGAGGTATAGTTATGGATTTGGCTTTAAAATGGGTTAAGGATTATGTGGATATTGACTGCGATGTAAATACATTTATGGACGTAATGACAATGGCAGGTCAAAAGGCAGAGGGCATTGCGGACAACGTATGCAACAGGGCTAAGGCTATCGACAAGTGTGTTGTAGGCAGAATTGAAAGCCTTGAAAAGCACCCCGACTCCGACCACCTTGTTATATGTCAGGTAAATGTAGGCAGCGGTGAAAATCTTCAGATAGTTACAGGTGCGCCCAATGTTTTTGCAGGGGCTTATGTTCCCGTTGCTCTTGACGGCTCAACTCTTGCTAACGGCGTTAAAATTAAAAAGGGTAAGCTGAGAGGGGCTGTTTCAAACGGTATGATGTGCTCCGTTGAAGAACTGGGCTTTACAACCCACGACTTCCCCGACGCTCCCGAAAACGGAATTTATATTTTCAGCGGCGAGCCTGAGTTGGGTTCAGACGTAAAAGATGTTATGCAGCTGACAGACGATGTTGTTGAGTTTGAAATCACCAACAACAGACCCGACTGTTATTCTGTTGTTGGTCTTGCGAGAGAGGCTGCTGCGGCTTTTGACAAGCCCTTTAAGTACCCTGAAATTAATGTAAAGGCTGAGGCTGAGGGTCAGTCATCGGATTTTGTTTCCGTAGAGATTAAAAACCCTGAGCTTTGCCCCAGATATATAGGCAGAGTTGTTAAAAACGTAAAGGTTGAGCCTTCGCCCTTGTGGCTCCGTCACAGACTTACCTCAATGGGCGTTAGACCTATTAACAACATTGTCGACATAACAAACTATGTTATGCTTGAACTTGGTCAGCCTATGCACGCTTTCGACATCGACACTATTGACGAGGGCAGAATTATAATCAGAAACGCAGAGGACGGGGAAAAATTCACCACTCTTGACGGTCAGAACAGAGTTTTGGATTCGTCTATGCTTGTTATTTCAGACCCCAACAAGGCTGTTGCCATAGCAGGTGTTATGGGCGGTGAAAACTCAAAGGTTTCTCCCAATGCTGCCGCTATTTTGTTCGAGTCTGCAAACTTCAACGGTCCCAACATCAGAATTACAGCTAAAAAGCTTGGTATGAGAACAGACGCTTCGGCTAAATACGAAAAGGGTCTTGACCCCAACACAGCCCTTGACGCAGTAAACAGAGCCGTTCAGCTTGTGGAAATGTTAGGCTGCGGCGAGGTTGTTCCCGGAATGGTTGACTGCTACCCCAACAAGAGAGAACCATGGGAAGTAGCTTACAGCGCAGAAAGCATAAACAAGCTTATAGGCTTTAATCTTTCCGATCAGGAAATGATTGATATTTTCAAAAAAATCGAGGTTGAAGCCGACGGAAAGACAGCTAAAATCCCCACATTCAGACCCGACCTTGTGTCAGAAGCGGATTTGGCTGAGGAAATTGCCCGTTTCTACGGCTATGACAAGATTGAAACAACTCTTGCTGCCGGAACACCTACCTGCGGTAAGAAGAGCTATACACAGCTTATTGAGGATAAAATCAGAAATACTATGGTTGCCTGCGGTTTCTGCGAGGCTATGACGTTTTCATTTGAAAGCCCCAAGGTTTATGATAAGCTTTCCATCGATGAAAATTCAACCCTGAGAAAGGCTGTTAAAATAACAAACCCCTTAGGCGAGGACTTCAGCATTATGCGTACTCAAAGTGCCAACGGTATGCTTGAATCACTTTCAACAAACTATAACAGACGCAACGGCTCGGCTTACCTTTTCGAAATGGGAAAGGTTTATATGCCCGAAGAAGTGCCTATGAAGAAGCTTCCCAACGAAATTCCGACCCTTACACTGGGTATGTACGGAAAGAACTGCGATTTCTACGTTCTTAAGGGCGTTGTTGAAGAGCTTGCCCAGGCTTTGGGCTTTGCTTCTAAGCTAAGCTTTGAACCCGATGACAGTGTTCCCTTTATGCACCCCGGCAGACTTGCGAAAATTTTCGGAAAGAATGAGGAAATGGGCTATGTAGGCGAGGTTCACCCCTTAACCCTTAAGAATTATTCTATAGGCACAAGGGCTTATATTGCGGTTGTTGACCTTTCTAAGGCGTTTGAGCTTGCAGATTTTGAAAGAAGCTTTAAGCCGCTGCCCAAATATCCCGCTACCGAAAGAGACGTTTCTATGGTTGTCAGCGAGGATGTAACCGTTAAGGAAATTGAGGATATTATTAAAAAGAAGGGCGGAAAGAACCTTGAAAGAGTTAAGCTTTTCGACGTATATAAAGGCGAACAGGTAGGAAAGGGTCTTAAGTCTGTGGCTTACAGCATAAGATTCAGAGCTGCGGACAGAACCTTGACCGATGATGAGGTTAATAAGCCCGTAGACAAAATTCTTTCCGAGCTTAAGGATAAATTAGGGGCTGTTTTAAGA
>JAJBVU010000112.1 GCA_020859645.1 Eubacterium sp.
CTCATATTCTTCCGAAATACTGTCGCCGATTTCGTAAAAGCTGTCCCAAAAATCCTCGCCGTAAGCACTTTCAATATAAGTATATATAAGATTTATGCTTGTATTTTTGTCCTCAAGCTCTTTATATTCTTCCTCGGTTATGCTGTAATAGTCAATCTGCAGAAGCTCGGTCATAAAGTTCGACCCCAAAACTATATATTTGGCTGCTTCTTCATATTCACTGTTGGTTTTTATAATGCTTTCGCCTTCACGGGCCGCCAGTGTATTAAACATAAACCTTACTATGCTTTCAATACTTTCCTCCATATCAAGATTATCGTCAATTTCAATGCTGTCGGAAAAATCGCCGCTTAAAAATGTCTTTATTTCCCCTTCCATAAGACCGCTGTCGGTCAGGTCATACAAATAGCCGAAAAGCTCTGTTATAATTTCGCTGTATGTATCCTGTGAGCCGTAATAATCGGCTAAGTATTCATCATAATCAAAATAGGCGTCCCATTCCTCCGCTTCTTCGTCCTCTTCCTCAGGTTCGTCATAAACGCTTAGGTCAACATCCTCTGCGTAATATTCAAGGCATTTTTGAACAAAATCCTCATATCCCTTACAGTCTGCAAGCTTTGCCGCATTATAAATATCCAAATCCGAAAAAGCCATTACCAGAGGAAATGGTTCTCCGGCATATTCTATATTTTCTCTGTATGTGTCGGAAACAACGCTTATCTGCCCCAGCTGTTCATCATAATTTACCTCAGCATCCAAAATCTCCAAAATTTCACGAACAGGCAGCATTGTATATCCGTCCTTATTAAAGGGCTTACAGCTTAAAACCCCCATTTTGTCCTCTCCTGTGTTGTCGTAAAGAGAAATAACGCCGTAGGAATAATTGCTTATAACATAAGCATAAGCACCGTTTGTTAAATTAAGAATAAATCTGCCGTCAAGGGTTTGGGCTATAAGCAGCTTTCCCCCGGATGTATCTTTAAAATAAATTTCTCTGCTTAAATATTTTTCAAGCACTGTTCTGATAGGAAAGTAAGCCTCTCCCTCAATAATTTCTCCCTCAACGGGAAACTCAAGCTCCTCATAATCCACATATACCGCCGGAACCTCTTCAAAGCCGTAAACGGCTCCGCAAAGCCCCGCAGCGGAAAAAACAAGCGCCGCAAAAAACAAAATCAGTCTTTTCAAAATAAACGCCCCCTAAGCTCAGCCCCTGTAGACTGTGTGATAAGCATCACTGCCGTAATAATAGTAGTACCAGTTTTCTCCGAAATATTCCTTATAAAGCTCTTTTCTGCTTTCATCACCCAAGCCCAAATCGTCCTCTTCCTCTTCAGCTTCAGGCTCATATTCAGCCTTAAGGCTGTCTAAAATAAGCAGAATGTCTCCGTCATTTCTGTAAAGACGTTCAATATAGCCTTCAATATAGCCCAAATCGCCGCTTGATGATGAGCTTAAGCGGGAACGGAAGGGCCAGTAGTTTACAAAGGCATTTGACTGCCCTTCAAATTCCTCCGTAAAGTCCGAGGTTATGTCCTTTTCGTCTGCAGTAAGAGAGCTGCCGAAAACCGACAGAACCATATATCTGGCATAGGGCAGAATTTTGATGTTCACTGCGGCGGAAGTCTCTTCGCCCTTATAGAGAAAGTCAAAAAGATTTCTCAGGCTTTCTTCATTATTAAGGCTTGAATCTATTTCAATAAGGTCGGAATAGTCGCCGCTGACATAGCTTGTCATATATTTTGACAGATATTCGTCATATTCTCCGAACTGATCCAAATCCAAAATATATTTAACCTCGTTGTAGCAAAGCTCTCTCAAATATTCATAATATTCCGACGGGTCGCTTTCATAGCCGCTGTCATAATAGTTATCCTCATATTCAAGAACCTTTGCGGAAAGCTCGTTTAAATATTCATACCCTTCTGAAGAGGTCAAAGCCGAAGCAAGCTCGGCGTCATATTCAACCTCTCTTAAAACTATGGGATAGGGGACTCCCTCCAAATCCGAATATTCCTCATAAAGCTCCGAATTTATTGAAATAAGCCCTTTCTCTCCGTCATAAACAACGGTTCCCCCCATAAGCTCTATAATTTCTCTTACGGGCAGCATTGTCCGCCCCTGTTTAATATAGGGCAAATGCTCCAAAACCCCTACCTTGCTGTAGTCTCCCCAATAATCGGTATAAAGATAATTTCCTCTGTCTACGTCTACAGACAAACTTCCGTCATCGGCATAGGCTGTTAAAATTCTGCCGTTTGCCCCTGTTTTATAGTTTACCTCGTTTCTTGTGAAGGCTTCCAAAACAGGTCTTATGGCTACATATGTTACTCCGTTTATAATATCCGGCTCTACGTCAAATTCAAGCTCTTTTCCGTCGGTAATAACCCTTACGGCTTCATCTTCACAGAAAGTCCCCGTTGTTAAGCTGCCCGAAAGCAAAGCCGTTAAAGCCAAAAAACATATTGTTTTTTTCATAATATTCCTCTTCTCTATTAATCTGTCAGCTTATATGTAAGGGTCATAAGACTGTCTGTTAAGTGAACATTTTCGATTACAACATCATCGGGAGGGTTTATGGACATATGCGAAAAATTCCATATGCCCTTAACTCCGTTTTCAATAATGGTTTCTATAATTTCCTCCGCATTATTCCCCGGCAGGGTTAAAACCGCAATATCAACCTTAGTTTTTTTCAGAAAATCGTCTAAGGTGTCTATGTCGGAGATTTCAATTCCTCTTATGTTAAGCCCTATAAGCTTAGGGTTTTTGTCGAAAACGCCTACGAAGTTATAGCCTCTTTTTTGATAGTTTATATAATTAAGAAGAGCCTGACCGATGTTGCCGGCTCCTACGATTATCATATTATAGGTTTTGTCAAGACCCAAAATTTTTCTTATTTCATTATAAAGAAGCTCAACGTTATAGCCGTAGCCCTGCTGACCGAAGCAGCCGAAGTTATTAAGATCCTGCCTTATCTGCGACGCAGTAAGGTTCATTCTTTTAGCTAAAGCCTTTGAAGAAATTCTGTTAATTCCGCTGTCTAAGAGACTTTCCAAATATCTGTAATATCTGGGCAGGCGTCTTATAACAGCCGTAGAAATAGTTTTTTCCATAATCCTGACACTGACCTTTCAAAACAAAAAACTCATTTAAGCTTAAATAATTTTAAGCCTAAAAAACTCTGTAAATCTTTAAAATGATTATACAATACAAAGGCTTTTTTGTCAATCAGCCCCGTTTCATTTCAATATTAAAAAGTCTTAACAAACAGGCTTGTCTGATATTATAAATTGTGTTATAATTTTCTTCAATAAAAAAATTAAATCTATAATACACCCTACAAGAGGCTAAAATATGATAATTTCACTAAACTCAGTCAGCAAGGCCTTCGGAGAGACGGAGGTCTTGAAAAACATAACATTTTTATTGAACGAAAAGGAAAAAGCCGCCGTAGTGGGCATAAACGGCTGCGGAAAAACAACCCTTTTTAAGCTTATAACAGGGGAGCTTACCCCCACAGGGGGAGATATAATTATTCCCAAATTTACTGAAATAGGCTATTTCTCTCAAAGTCTTACAATAGACTCCGAAAGCACAATTTATTCCGAGCTTATGGGGGTTTTCAAAAAGACACTTCAAATAGAAAAACAAAAGCAGGAGGTTGAGACTCAGCTTAAAAACGCAAAGGGAGAAGACCTTGACAGGCTTTTGGCTAAATATGACCGTCTCAGCGAAGAATTTGAAAAGCGGAACGGCTTTGAAAGCGAAAGCCGTGTTAAGGGGGTTATAAAAGGCTTAGGCTTTTCGGAGGAGGACAGCGAAAGAAAAATAAACACTCTTTCGGGAGGTCAGAAAACAAGGGTTGCTTTAGGCAGACTTCTTCTTGCGTCCCCCGACCTTCTGCTTTTAGACGAGCCTACAAACCACCTTGATATAGACAGCATAAAATGGCTTGAGGGCTATCTTTCAGCCTATAAGGGCACTGTTATAATAATTTCCCATGACCGCTTTTTCATAGACAAAACAACAAACAAAATAATAGAAATAGAAAACGGCGTTTCAAGAGTATTTTCGGGCTCATATGAGGAATATGCCCAAAAGAAGCAGATTTTAAGAGAAACTGAGCTTCATCACTACATCAACAACCAAAGAGAAATTAAAAGACAGCAGCAGTCGATAGAAAAGCTGAAGTCATTTAACAGAGAAAAGTCAATAAAAAGAGCCGAAAGCAAGGAAAAAGCCCTTGAAAAATTCGAAAAGCTTAAAAGCCCCGACCCTGTTCCTGAAGGAATTAATTTAAGGCTTACTCCGGCAAAAACAAGCGGAAAGGACGTTTTGACCCTTACGGACATATCAAAATCCTTCGGGGAAAACTGCCTTTTCAAAGGGCTTGACCTTGAAATAAAAAAGGGCGACAAGGTGGCTTTAATAGGTGCCAACGGAACGGGCAAAACCACACTGTTCAAAATTATAACAGGGGGACTTTCTCCCGACAGCGGCTCTGTCAGAATAGGCTCTAATGTGGAAATAGGCTATTATGATCAGGAGCAGGAAAACCTGAACAAGTCCAAAACACTTTTTGACGAAATACACGATGAAAACCCCGAAATGACCACCACAGAGGTAAGAAGCCTTTTAGCGGCGCTTTTGTTTAAGGGTGACGATGCCGACAAGCAGATTTCTCTTTTAAGCGGCGGCGAAAAAGGCAGGGCGTCTCTTGCGAAGCTGTGTCTTTCAAAGGCGAATTTTCTTCTTTTGGACGAGCCTACAAACCATTTGGATATATGCTCAAAGGATCTTCTTGACCAAGCCTTATCAGAATACAGCGGAACGATTTTGTTTATATCCCATGACAGATATTTTATAAACAAAACCGCAAACAAAATTATTGAGCTTAAAGACGGCAAGCTACAGACTTATTTGGGGAACTATGACTATTATGAAGAAAAGCAGTCGGAGCTGCCCCAAGAGACGGTCGCTGTTGAACAAAGCAACAGCGCAGGCAAAAACGACTGGCAAAAGCAGAAGGAGCAGCTTTCACTTCAGAGAAAGGCTCAGGCACGTCAAAAACGTTTGGAGAAAGAAGCCGCAGACCTTGAAGCCGAAATCGACAGCTTAGAGGTTCTTTTGGAAACCGCCGAGGTCGCCACAGACCCCAAAAAAGCCGCCGATGTATATAACGAAAAAACGGAGTTAGAGGAAAAGCTTCTTCTTGTATATGACGAGCTTGAAAGCTAAAAAATTGTGAATAATAAAATATTTTTATGCGTATTCTTTATAAAAAAAGGAAATCTATATAAATGAAGCCTACAGTTAAAAATATGCTTATTACAGCCCTGTCTCCCATAGGCAAGACCCTTTATATTTACGGCGGAGGGTGGAACGAAGCCGACACCGGAGCCGGAAAAGAAGCCAAAACAATAGGAACAAGCCCCCTGTGGCAAAGCTTTTACAGCCTTAACACAAGGGGCTATAATTATAAGGATTTTGATTATAAAAAAGACCCTTCTCTAATTCACTGCGGTTTAGACTGTTCCGGCTATGTTGGTTGGGTTCTCTACAACCTTTTCGAAAAGGAAAATAACAGAGAGGGCTATGTATATAAGTCGAATAAAATTGCCCAAGTGTTGGCTGAAAAGGGTTTAGGCACATTTACAGCTGCAAAGGACATAGCCTCATACCGCCCCGGGGATATTTTGTCGGGTGATAAAACCTGCCACACATTCATAGCCTTAAGCCAATGCCCCGACGGCAGCCTTATTCTGCTCCACAGCTCGCCCCCTGCCCCTATGGTTTCCTCAACTCCCACACCGAAGGGCGAACCCTCACAGGCGGATAAGCTTGCCGAGTGCTTTATGAAAAAGGCATATCCCGAACATTTTTCTCTTCACCCTGACATAAAAAGACCTGTTTCTTATCTCACTGACTACAATCTGTTTCGATTTTACCCCCATATACTTAAAGACCCTGATAACTTCTGTTCAAAAACTGCCGAAGAAATATTAACCGACCTTTTCAACACAATCAGCAAAGCTTCCGAGACTTAAGATAATTTAAAAAGCCCAAGCACCCCTCCGAAATTTCATCATATGCCAAATCGAAATTATCCGTATACCAGGGGTCGGCAATATCACGAGGGCTGTCGGTAAAGTCCAAAAGTCTGAAAATCTTTTTGTCGCCGTCCGAGCCGATTATTCTCAAAAGATTTCTTCTGTTGAAATCCTCCATAACAAGAACGTAGTCGAATTTTTTATAGTCTCCTATGGTAAACTGCTTTGCCCTGTGACCCTGCGGGTTAAGACCTACAGACCTCAGCTTCCTTGCCGCCGGGGGATAAACGCCGTTTCCCAGCTCCTCTCTGCTTGTGGCTGAGGAATCGATCAAAAACTTATCCTCCAAGCCTTGTTTTTTAACCATAGCCTTAAAAATAATTTCACCCATAGGTGAGCGACAAATATTCCCGTGGCACACAAACATAACCTTTATCATAAAAAATCAATCCTTTCTTTCTCAAAAAACTGCTCTTGTTTAAGGCAATTATACCATATAAGTAAAAAAGCTTCAAGGGCAGACCTTTTTTCATTCAAAAAAAGACACACTTATTCAAAAGTATGCCTTTCATTCAAAAAATTTGATTTTCGTTCAAAAACTATTCTTCGTCCTCAAACAAAAGCTTAGGGTCCTCCGCTGTGTCATTATGGCTCAAGCCGAACTGAAGGTGCGCCCCCAAAGCCGAGCCGAAATCAGTGGGCTCCCCAACAAATCCAATAACGTCTCCGCCGTTTACAATGTCTCCAACAGCAGCCGAGATATTCTCTCCGAGCCTACTGTATGTAGACATCCAACCGTTGCCATGGTCAATAACTACAAAATTGCCTAAAATCTCGTCATAGCCTGCGTCATAAACTACACCGTCTGCGCTTGCCCCTACGGGAGTTCCAACATCGGCGGCTATGCAAATGCTGTCGGTAGTGCGGTACTGCTCAAGAGTTGGGTCGAAAACCGCTATTTCAGGGCTGAAATCCATAACAATCTGCCCCTCAACAGGCATAAGCATTGTCTCCGAGTTTTCGTCAAATGAGAAAAGATTGTCTGCGCTTGCCGTCTTTTTTGTGTCCTCTGTTTTTGTTTCCGTCTGACCTTCGGCGGTTTTGGGCTTTGAAGCCGATGTTGTTGCCTCAGCGGTCTTTTCCGTCACCGCTTCAGTGGGCTTTTCCGCCGTTTTGGCTGCTGTCGTCGTTTCAGCGGACTGCTCCTTATAGCTTTTGTCCTTAGATCCGCTTACGGCAGTATCCTCATAGGGTTCGCTGAGCTCCGCCGTTTCGCCTTGTCCTTCGGTTCTGCTGTCATAAACCGCCACCCCTGCCGCCAAAACAACAACCAGCGCCACACAGGTATAAATTACTGCGGCATAGCCGTTTTCATTAAAAAAATTCTTAATCTTGTCTTTCACTGAAAAACACCTCCGTAGCCCTATTATTGCCGAAGGTGTTGATTTATATTCATTTAAACTAAAACTTTATGCTTTTTATTGCGGAAATAAACTCTGCGTTATTTTTTGTCTTTGACATAATTTCGTTGAATGTGCCTGTTATTTCAACAGGGGTTGCGTTTGATATGCCCCGTCTTATATTATAAACACATTCAAGCTCTTCGGGGCTTAACAAATCCTCTTCACGGCGTGTTCCCGATTTTAAAATATCGATAGCCGGGAAAATACGCCTTTCCGAAAGCTTTCTGTCAAGAACAAGCTCCATATTGCCCGTTCCCTTAAACTCCTCATAAACCACATCGTCAAGCTTGCTCCCCGTTTCAACAAGAGCCGTCGCCAAAATCGTCAGACTTCCGCCGTTTTCAATGTTTCTTGCCGCACCGAAAAACCTTTTAGGCATATAAAGAGCCGCCGGGTCAAGACCGCCCGACAGGGTTCTGCCGCTTGGGGGTACGGTTAAGTTATACGCTCTTGAAAGCCTTGTAATTGAGTCGAGAAGAATAACAAGATCCTGCCCCTGTTCAACAAGCCTTTTTGCACGCTCCAAAACCATTTCAGCCACTTTTTTGTGATGCTCCGGCTGTTCGTCGAACGTAGAATAAACAACGTCCACGTTTTTGCCGCTTATTGACCTCTGCATATCGGTCACTTCTTCGGGGCGCTCGTCAATTAAAAGAACAATTATTTTAATGTTCGGATAGTTTGTAATAATTGAGTTGGCAATTTTTTTAATAAGGACAGTTTTGCCTGCCTTGGGCTGAGCTACAATCATACCTCTCTGCCCCTTGCCTATGGGAGAAATCAAATCTATTGTTCGTGTGGAAATATCTTTTCCGTCAGTTTCAAGCCTGATTTTTTCATTGGGATACAACGGCGTTAAATCTTCAAAATTAGGTCTGTGCATAGCCGTAATAGGGCTGTCGCCGTTTACCGAATTAACATAAATTAAAGCATTGAATTTATCTGTTTCCTTTTGGGTACGTGTAATACCCTCAATAAAATCGCCTGTTTTAAGATTAAAGCGCTTAATTTGAATTCCGTTTATATAAACGTCTTTAGAACCGGGAAGGTAGTTTTCCTTTCTTAAAAAGCCGTAGCCCTCTTCCATAACCTCCAAAACTCCGCTTTCTGTGGCGGTGGAGCCTACCGGTCTTTTTGCCGTTTCGTCCCGGCTCGTTCCGTAGGGTCTGGGGGTATAAGGTTTTTTAAAGCCCTCACCCTCTTCAAGGGGCTTGCTTTCGGCAGTTTCGGTCTGTTCAGCCTCCTGAGCCTGACTTTCGGCTTCCGTTTGGGGAGCTTCGGCTGTCTGGCTTTCGCCTTCTGCCTGAGAAATCTGTTGGAGCTGTTTTTCTTCTTCCTCCGGCTCAGTCTGCGGAATTTCTTCCGCCTGAGGCGTTTCGGCTGCCTTTTCGGCTTGCTCCTTTTGTTCTCCTTCATAAGGCAAGGAAGCTTCACCCTGAACGGGCAAAGCCTCCGAAGCCTCTAAAGCTTCTTTAATCTTTTCTATCAGGCGGCTCTTTGAAAATGTTGTTACGCTTTTAACTCCTTTTTCCTTTCCGAATTTTCGAAGCTCCAAAAGCGTCATACGTTCCAAATCAATTAAGTCTCCTCATGAAAAATTATTAAGTTTTAAAAATCATATATTGTCTATAACCCACATAGCACCAAAAAAGTTACGTTTTTGAGCAACTGATTTTTCGTCAGCGTC
>JAJBVU010000124.1 GCA_020859645.1 Eubacterium sp.
ATATATGCTTAAAACCGTTATAAATATCACAAAGAATAAAGGCTCGTAATGTTCGGCAAAAATATTAGCTATTGCTAACCGTAAAATCTTGGCTTTACCTCTTGACATTAGCAGTAGATTGATGTATTATATTTAATACCGAGTAAAAAGGTTGGTTTTATTGCGGTGTGAGGTGATATTTTGAAAATTTCAACAAGAGCGAGATACGGGCTTAAGGCTATGATTGATATAGCTTTAAATGAAGATAAAGGCACAGTGTCTTTAAATGCAATTGCCGAAAGAAACGGCATTTCCGAAAATTATTTGGAGCAGCTTATTGCCTCCCTGAAAAAAGGGGGCTTTGTGAAAAGCACGAGAGGAGCCGGCGGAGGATATAAGCTTAACAGAGCCGCCGAGGATATAACAGTCTGCGAGCTTTTAGAGGTTTTGGAAGGACCTTTAAACCTTGTTCAGTGCGGCGACGACGGCAGCTGCGGCAGCTTAAACTGTAAGGGCTGCACAGCAAAGGGAGTTTGGGCAAAGCTTTCCTCAAGCCTTAAGGAAACCGCCGAGGGAATAACCCTTAAGGATTTGGCAGCGGAGAGCTAATATAATGAGAGATGAGTAAATCAGTCTGCGTCAATGGAACACACCCCTCAGTCACACTTCGTGTGACAGCTCCCCTTAAAAGGGGCGCCTGTTGGCGAAGGAACGTATATACAATAATTAATATAAAGGAGTCTTTTAAGTGGATAGAATATATTATTTTGACAATGCGGCTACAACAAAGGTCAGCCCGGAGGTTATGGAAGCAATCTCCAAATATTACAGCGAAGAATATTTTAATCCTTCAAGCATATACAAGCCGGCTCAAAGGTGTAAAGACGCTGTTGAAAACGCAAGAGCAGAAGCGGCGGCAGCCTTCAACGCCGACAAAAACGAGATTTACTTTACTTCAGGCGGTTCCGAAGCGGACAACTGGGCGATTAAGGGAATTGCCAACGCCTACAAAAGCAAGGGCAAACACATTATTACAAGCTGCATAGAACACCACGCAGTTCTTCACACCTGTGAATATTTGGAAAGCGAAGGCTTTGAGGTCACATATCTGCCTGTTGACAGCGAGGGGCTTATCAGCCTTGAGGACTTAAAGGCGGCTATACGCCCCGACACAATCCTTATTTCGATTATGTTTGCAAACAACGAAATAGGCACAATTCAGCCTATTGCCGAAATCGGCAAAATCGCCAAGGAAAACAACATTATTTTCCACACAGACGCAGTTCAGGCTGCCGGACACGTACCCATTGACGTAAAGGCTTTAAACATTGACCTTATGTCAATTTCGGGTCACAAGCTTTATGCCCCCAAGGGAGTAGGCGCTCTTTACATCCGCAAGGGCATAAAGATTAAAAACCTTATTCACGGCGGTCAGCAGGAACGAGGCAGAAGAGCCACAACTGAAAACGTTCCCGGAATTATAGGCTTAGGCAAAGCCTTAACAGACGCAGTAGGTCATCTCGAAGAGGAAACAAAGAGACAGACAAAGCTTCGTGACAAGCTTATCGACGGCATTTTGTCAACAATTCCCTATTCAAGGCTTAACGGCTCAAGGGATAAGAGACTGCCGGGAAACGTAAACATTTCATTTGAATTTATAGAGGGCGAATCGATTCTTCTTCTTTTGGATATGAACGGAATTTGCGGCTCAAGCGGAAGCGCCTGCACTTCCGGCTCTCTTGACCCAAGCCACGTACTTTTGGCAATAGGCTTGCCCCATGAAAAGGCTCACGGCTCACTGAGACTGTCTTTGGGCAGATTTAACACAGAGGAAGAGGTTGACTATGTTCTTGAAAAGCTTCCGCCTATTATCGAAAGACTCAGAGCAATGTCGCCTTTATATGAAGAATTTTTAAAGAATAAAAAAGCATAAAAGAAATATTATTTGGCTGAACTGTAACAATTTTAGAAAAGAGGTTGATTTTTTATGATGTACAGCGAAAAGGTAATGGATCACTTTATGAACCCCAGAAACGTAGGGGAAATTGAGGACGCCAGCGGCGTAGGCACAGTAGGCAACGCAAAATGCGGCGACATAATGAAAATATTTTTGAAGATAGAGGACGGCATTGTTTTAGACGCAAAGTTTAAAACCTTCGGCTGCGGCGCCGCTGTTGCCACAAGCTCAATGGCTACAGAGCTTATTAAGGGAAAGACAATTCAGGAGGCTTTGGAAATTACAAATAAAGCCGTTATGGAGGCTCTCGACGGACTTCCTCCCGTAAAGGTTCACTGCTCCTGTCTTGCTGAAGAAGCTCTTCACGCCGCCCTTTGGGACTATGCCGAGAAAAACGGCATTGTTATAGAGGGTCTTGAAAAGCCCGTAAACGATATTGGAGAACACGAAGAGGGCTACTACGAAGCAGAATAATATTTCAAAAGAAGCCGCAGAGGGATATTGCCTTTTGCGGCTTCTGCTTGTATAATGATGACGAGGTGATATTCGTGAAGAAAATTTATATTGCAGGGTTCGATGTTTTTTGTGATGATGCAAAGGAAATAGGGGAAAAATATAAATATATATGCGGAAAATACGGCTTTGAAGGTCTTTACCCCTTAGACAATCAGTGCGATAAAGGTATTGACATTTTTGAGGGAAACATAAATCTTATTAACCAAGCGGATATTATATGCGCAAATTTAAATAATTTCAGAGGGAATGAACCCGATTCGGGAACAGCCTTTGAAGTAGGCTTCGGCTTTGCCAAAGGAAAAAAGCTTTACGGCTACAGAAACAGCCTTAAAAGCTTGAGAGATTGTTTGGGTGAAAAAGACAGTGACGGCTATTCAGTCGAAGATTTCGGAATGTGTGTCAATCTTATGATAGGCTGTTGCTGCAAAATCATAGAGGGTGACTTTGAAGACTGTATAAAAGCCGTAAAAAGAGACTTATGTGATTAAATTTGATTGGAGTGAAAAATATGAGGATAGGCTACATTGCTTTGGGGATTTTATTTTTGGCTTTAGGCATATTGGGGCTTTTGCTGCCTGTTATACCTCAGATACCCTTTTTGCTTTTATCCCTTTTGTTTTTTATGAGAGGTTCCAGGCGTCTGGAAAAACGTGTGAAGGAAAGTGAATTTTATAAAAAGCATATCAAAAAACATATTGAAAAGCATACCGGTTCAGCGGAATAATTCACGAAAAACAAAAACACAGCGTATCTGAAGTTATATAAAAAATATTTTGTATATGTTGACATTCACGAAAAAATATGATACTATATAATCACAAAAGGGAGTCAGTCGCTTCAGCGATTATACCCTGTTTATTAATTTGGTTTAGACAACCGCCTTAACTTTCCAGGGTCAGGCGGTTGTTTTTATTATGTAAAGAGCTATAATTAACAAGGTCAAGAATAACAAATCTTTACTGTTCACAAAAACACCCCCTTCAAAATCGAATTTTGGTCTGACCTCCCTCCAATTTTGATAGTTAGGGTATAAACCGCCGAATCTATTGAATCGAAAAAACTCCCAATTGCTTATAAACATTATAGCCTAAAATATTCTTGTGTGCAAGCTTTTTTCGATATAGAAACAAAAAAGCCCCTGCAAAAACTTCCTGCAGGGGCTGAAAATATTTTAATTCAGTTTATTATTTGCTTTTGTTTGGAATTTTTCATTATTTACGACAAAACGGCGGTGTTCTCCCTCGCCTATAAGCCCCTTTTCGTCAAAGGCTTTAACCTTAAAAACAAGCTCTCTGCCCTTTACTTCCGTAAGCTCACTTTCGCAGACTATGCTTGCTCCCAAAGGGCTTGCTGAAAGGTGGCTTATATTTAACAAGGTGCCTACAGTGCCGTTGCCCTCGCCCACCTCAGCGGCAACGCTTTTCCAAGCGGTTTTTTCCATAAGGGCAATCATAGCCGGAGTGGCAAAAACGTCCAATTCGCCGCTGCCCAAAGCCCTTGCAGTATTTTCTTTTGTTTCCTTAACTTCTTCTCTGCCTTTAATTCCTGCTTCAAGCAGGGTTTTAATCTCCTTTTATCTGTAAAGAATATCTTCTCTTGCAGGGCCGTTTGAAACCATAGTTATTTTTACCCCAAGCTCTTTTTCTATAAATTCAACATAAGCCTTAGCCTCTGAGGGAAGCTCCTCATAGCTCTTAATTCCTCTTATGTCGCAGTTCCAGCCCTTAAGATAGGTCAAAACGGGAGTTGACTTATAAAGCTTGTCTGTTGTTAAAAAGTCCTTATATTCCTTGCCCTCATATTCATAGCCCGTACAAACGGGGATTTCCTTAAGATAAGAAAGAACGTCCAAGCAGGTTAAGCAAACCTGGGTTGCTCCCTGAATTTCAGCTCCGTAGCGTGAAGCCACTGTGTCAAACCAGCCTACTCTTCTTGCTCTGCCTGTTGTTGCGCCGTATTCGCCCTTGTCGCCGCCTCTTCTGCGGAGATCCTCGGCTTCTGTCTCGTCAAGAATTTCGGAAACAAAGGGACCTTCGCCGACAGCTGAAGAATAAGCCTTTGTTATGCAGATAATGTCTGAAATAGCATAAGGAGGAATACCCGAGCCTACAGCGGCATAGCCTGCAAGAGTTGATGAGCTTGTTACATAGGGGTAAATGCCGTGGTCGGTGTCCTTAAGAGTACCCAGCTGACCCTCAAGAAGAATGTTCTTTCCTTCTTTAATTGCCTTTCTCAAATACGCTCCCGTATCGGCTTTATGGTCTTTGATTATTTCCGCATATTCCTTAAGAGTTGCATAAACGTCCATATAATCAATTTCGGGCTTGTTATAAAGATGCTTTAATGTAACATTCACTTTTTCATACATCATCTGAAGCTTTTCCTTAAGAAGGTCATCATTATAAAGCTCCCAAACCTGCAAACCCATTTTTGCATATTTGTCTGCAAAGAAGGGCGCAATGCCCGATTTTGTTGAGCCGAAGGCTTTTCCGCCCAAACGCTCCTCTTCATATGTATCAAGCATAACGTGATGGGGAAGGAGAACCTGTGCCCTTTCGGAAATAAGAAGATTAAAGTCAACTCCCGCTTCCTTAACGCTTTTAACCTCTTCCGTAAGAGAAGCAATATTCAGCGCACAGCCGTTTGCAATTATATTAACTGTGTTTTTGTGGAAAATTCCCGAAGGGAGCTGATGAAGAGCAAATCTGCCGTATTCGTTTATAATAGTGTGTCCGGCGTTAGCTCCGCCCTGAAATCTGACCACAATATCGGCGTTTTCTGCACAAAGGTCGGTTATTTTGCCCTTTCCTTCGTCTCCCCAGTTGGCTCCTACAATAGCTTTTACCATAATTTACACCTTCCTTTATTATACGTTTAACTCTGCGTCATCCTTAAGAGTGTCCTTGTTTAATTCAACAAGAGGTTTAATATATTCGTCTACAAACTCCTGAACCTGTCCCGGTGCTCTGCCTATAAAGTTTTTGGGGTCTAATGTCTTTCTTATGTCCTCTTCGGAGGCTTTGAACATAGGATCTTTTACAATTCTGTCAATAAGGTCGTTGTCTCCGCCCTCCTGTTTAACAACAGCCGCAGCCTCCATAGAAAGCTCTCTTATTCTTTCGTGAAGCTCCTGACGGTTTCCTCCTCTTTCCTTAACCTCGTCCATCATTATATTTTCTGTAGCCATAAAGGGCAGCTCGTTCATAATATGCTTTTCAATTACCTTGGGATAAACAACCAATCCCCCTGCTACATTGAGATAAATTCCCAATACAGCGTCGCAGGCAAGAAAAGCTTCGGGAACGGAAATTCTCTTGTTTGAAGAATCGTCCAGGGTTCTTTCAAGCCACTGAGCCGAAGCCGTTAAAGCCGGGCTTTGTGCAATTGAAATTATGTAGCGTGACAAACCGGCTATTCTTTCGCTTCTCATAGGATTTCTCTTATAAGCCATAGCGGAAGAGCCTATCTGACCCTTTTCAAAAGGCTCTTCAACCTCTTTAAGGTGTGCAAGAAGCCTTATATCATTTGAAAATTTAGCCGCCGACTGGGCTATTCCCGAAAGAACGTTTACAGCCATACTGTCAAGCTTTCTTGAATATGTCTGACCCGAAACGGGGAAAACAGCCTTATAGCCTAATTTTTCCGCAATTGCTTTATCAAGAGCCTTAACCTTTTCTTCATCGTTTTCGAAAAGCTCCATAAAGCTTGCCTGAGTACCTGTAGTGCCCTTGCAGCCCAAAAGCTTTACGTTGTCCAAAAAGAAGTCGATCTGCTCCAAATCCATAAGGAGATCCTGCGCCCAAAGACAGGCTCTCTTTCCCACTGTTGTAAGCTGAGCCGGCTGAAAATGAGTAAAGCCCAATGTGGGAAGGTCTTTATATTTTAAAGCAAAATCCCCAAGCTTTGATATAACGGAAACTACCATACTGCGGATAAGCTTCATAGCCTCTGTCATAAGAATTACGTCAGTGTTGTCCCCTACATAACAGCTTGTAGCCCCTAAGTGAATAATAGCTTCAGCTTTGGGACACTGCTTTCCGTAGGCGTAAACGTGGCTCATAACGTCGTGGCGGCAGACCTTTTCTCTGGCTTCAGCCACATCATAGTTTATGTTTTCGGCGTTTGCCTTAAGCTCTTCAATCTGCTCGTCTGTAATGTCAAGACCTAATTCCTTTTCCGTTTCAGCAAGTATAATCCACAGCTTACGCCATGTTTTAAACTTCTTGTCGGGAGAAAATATTTCCTTCATCTCCTTGGAAGAATATCTTGAATTTAAGGGACTTTCATATATATCTTTCATTATTTACCCTCCAGTTTTTTCAAAAGGTGAGATACATCAACGGGGTAATTCCCTGTGAAACAGGCACAGCAGAAATCTCTTGAGCTGTTGGGGGCTATTTTAAGCAGGTTTTCAAGGCTTAAATAGTCAAGACTGTCTGCGCCTATAATTTTAGCCGTTTCGCTGACGTCATAGTGGTTTGCAATAAGCTCCGAACGGGTGGGAACATCCGTCCCGAAGAAACAGGGCCACTTAAAGGGCGGTGAGGATATTCTGACGTGAACCTCAGACGCTCCGGCTTCACGAAGAAGGCTTACAATATGTGCTGATGTTGTGCCTCTTACAATAGAGTCGTCTATCATAACAACCCTCTTCCCGGCAACCTCGCTTTTAAGAGCGTTAAGCTTCATTTTAACGGCGTTTTGGCGAAGCTTCTGCTCCGGCGAAATAAAGGTTCTTGCAATATATTTGTTTTTGATAAAGCCCATTTTTGAGGGTATGCCGGACTGCTCCGAATAGCCCTGGGCAGCCGAAAGCCCGGAATCGGGAACTCCCACAACAATGTCTGCGTCAACGGGACTTTGAAGCGCCAAAAACTTTCCTGCCATTTTTCTTGCGTCGTGAACTGCCTGACCGTCCAAAACAGAATCGGGACGTGCAAAATAAATGTGTTCGAATATGCAGAGACTTGTTCTCTCCGGTTTTATAACCTGTTCCGACTCGATTTTGCCCTTGAATACGGTAACAACCTCTCCCGGCTCAATATCTCTTATAAATTCCGCTCCTATGGCGTCAAAGGCACAGGTTTCCGAAGCAAAAACAATTGCGTCTCCCATTTTGCCCATACAAAGAGGGCGGAAGCCCCAGGGGTCACGGGCAGCTATAAGCTTTTGAGGGCTCATAACCAAAATGGAGAAAGCTCCCTTAATCTTCTTAATTGTTCTTTTAACCGCTTCTTCTATTGATTTTGAGGTAATTCTCTCTTTGGCAATCTGATAAGCAAGAATTTCGGTATCGGCTGTTGTCTGGAAAATTGCGCCGTTATATTCAAGCTCAGACTTAAGAACCTCCGTATTTGTTATATTGCCGTTATGGGCTATGGCAAGGGTTCCCTTTATGTAGCGCAGAACAAGGGGCTGAACATTTTCTCTCAAAGAGCCGCCTGCCGTAGAATATCTTACGTGGCCCACAGCCATTGTTCCGGGATATTTTTCTAATATTTCATTGTTAAAGACCTCGTTTACGAGACCCTTGTCTTTATAATAGCTGATTTCTCTGTCTAAGTTGACGGCTATTCCGCAGCCCTCCTGACCTCTGTGCTGAAGTGCAACAAGCGCACTGCAGGTTGTGTTTGCACAGTAGCCGTGAGGATCCCATATTCCGAAAACACCGCATTCTTCCTTAATTTTGGTCATCAAAGCCTTCCTCCGATATTATTTAGCGTAGAACTCGTTTAATCTTCCCCATACCTCAAAATATACGTCCGAAAATTCGCCTAAGTCAAAACGGAAGCGGTCTTTGTCGAGCTTCTTGTTTGTCTCGGCGTCCCAAAGACGGCAGGTGTCGGGAGAAATTTCGTCAGCCAAAACAATTTCGCCGTCGGCTGTTTTGCCCACTTCAATTTTGAAGTCAATAATTTTAATGCCTATGTTTAAGAAAATCTTCTTAAGGCTTTCGTTTACCTTAAAAGCCATTTCCGCAATCTGGTCGATTTCTTCCTTTGTGGCAAGCCCTATTGCAAGAGCCTGTGATGTGTTTATCATTGGGTCTCCCAAATCATCGTCTTTATAAGAAAATTCAAGTGTGGGGTTTTTAAGGGGAGTACCCTCTTTAACGCCGAAACGCTTTGAAAATGACCCTGCGGCAACATTTCTCACAATAACCTCAAGGGGAATAATTTTGCACTTTTTAACAAGTGTCTCTCTTTTTGAAAGCTCTTCAACAAGGTGGGTTTTAATTCCGTCCTTTTCGAGAAGGCGGAAGATGAAGTTTGCCATTTGGTTGTTGATTTCGCCCTTTCCTTCGAATGAGCCTTTTTTAAGACCGTTAAAAGCCGTTGCATCGTCCTTATATTCGAAAATGCAAAGATTGGGATCGTCTGTTGTATATACTTTTTTAGCTTTTCCTGTGTAAAGCAGCTGTTTCTTTTCCATATTAATACACACACCTTTCGTAAATTCTTTTATAAAACTATGTTAAGGGAACGCAGTCCCCCATTGTCAACAACAACATTATACAT
>JAJBVU010000302.1:0-1267 GCA_020859645.1 Eubacterium sp.
GGTCGTGATTATCGGGAGGAATGTATATGAAAAAAATAGTTTTTTGTTTGATTTTTATTTTTACTTTGGCGTTTGGCTGCCGAAGCTTGTTTGCCATGGAATATATGTCATCGGAGGATGCCGCCTATTTTTTGGGCTTTCTTTATAATGACAGCAGTCTTGATGCCGAAAATTTGGCTGACAATGAATTTTTTAAGCTTATCATAGGTGAATATGCTGATGATCCCGACACAGAGACGGATATTAAGGCAGCATTTGTAGCCTTTGAAGAAGCTCAGGTCAACAATAACATAACTGATTCGGCTTACAGGTCAAACAAAATAAACGATATTCTTCTTAAGCTTGCTTATAAGGAGCTTGACGGTATGTCGGAAATCGATTCTGAAATAGTAAGCGAGGTTAATGACAAATATCTCGATACTTTGGAGGAATTTATAATCGACGGACTCTGCAGCGGCGTAGCTGCCTCAACAGGTGTAATTGTAACGGAAGATGTTGTGGAAAATTTGAAATCTGCATACAGCGGCTACACTACATTGACGAGCTTAGGCGACAAAATCGAAAAATTTGTTGACTATACCGAAGCATCGGTTGCTCTTGCCTTTTCGCCTCTGCAGTCGGAGCTTAACGGCAGATATTCTTATTTTAATTTATACATAATCAATAGGGCAAGTTATTCCGGCGAGGTTCTGGAAACAGTAATGGCGTATAACCTTATGGCTCTTAAGGAGAATAACTGGTCAACAATGCTGATTAACTGTATTCCCGGAAAAACCAGCTGGGTTAACTGTACCGACCAAATCGAAGAATGGGCGGAATATGTTTATCAGCTTGATGTTCAGCTTCAAAGCGCAGCCAACGAGATAACAGTACCCACAACGGAAGCCGGCGAAACCGACGATGAAGTCACCGAGGAAGCAACGGAAACAACAACAGCAGCTTCCTCCGGCGAAAAAATTTCAGGCGTATACGGCGACGGGGTGTACTGGGTCTACGACACAGGCACAAAAATCGTTTTCGTAACCGGTACAGGGGAGCTGACCTCATACACCCCTTGGAGCAGCTACAGCGTAAGCGGCCTTTGGATAGGCGGCGACATCACCTATAACGGCGACTACACCGTAACAAGCAGCCTCCCCCTGACAGTCTACGGTAATTTCACCGTTACCGGCAGCGTGACTGTCAAATCCGGCAGTGTAACCCTGTACGGAAATATGACAGTGGGCGGAAATTACACACATTCTACCAATAACAATACTAAGGTCAC
>JAJBVU010000302.1:1367-8960 GCA_020859645.1 Eubacterium sp.
GATATTACACATCAGATTCAGATTCTTCAATCAATCTGTATATGCAGAATGACAGCTCATATATGGCGGTTAAGGGTAATTTTACATTTAACCCCGGCGGAAAGAGCGGAAACTTTACGGCGGGCAAGCTGGCTGTGGGCGGTACTTACACCAACAACAGCGGTTTGAACGGAACTGTGCTTGTGACTGCTTCGGATGACGACTTTGACGGTGTTTTCATAGAAACGACCACTGCCGAAGCTGCTTCGGAAACTACTACGGAAGGTGCTTCCGAAACCACTACTGCCGCCGATTCCGGAAGTTCTAGCAGCAGCTCTGACGGAAGCTCGGAAAATACATATGATCCCTACAGCGTAAGTCTCGATTATCCTTCAAAGTTCTTGGGCTTCGGCAACAAGACCTATCTCCCCGGAACGCCTTCAAAGAAAAAGAAGGAGTATGTTGAGGAGTTTTACGAGTGGGTTAAGGAATTCGGCTATGATGACATTATCAGCGAAGAAGATGTCAGCGGCATAATTTTGGATTATATACCGTCGCTGGCATATTATGAGGATTCCATAGCGTTTACCTCTGATGAGTATACCACATTTGATGTTATGAGAGATATTATAATGCTTAATTCCACGCTTAAGAGCTTAAATCAGTGGGAGCAGGAATATCTCATAGATCCCGACGCTGTAAATCTCACCGAAGCAGCTGAAAGAGTTAAGAACATAATTTCAGAATATACCGATTATGAGGAAAGTGTTGACAGAAATCCCCTTGTAACGGCAATTTACACTGTTTATTCACAGCAGCTTATAAATACTGTGGCTACGGCGGAGCTTAAGATTGTTAAGTCTATGTTTACCGACAATGTTACAAATGTAATAAACGAAGGGGGTTCGGAAGAGCTTTACGATCTTATGATGGAATTTAATGCCGCATGGAAGGACTGCGGAATTGTTTCGCTTTCGGGAATACCCGAGGAGGTTTTGGATAAGCTTAAGAGCAAGTCATTTAAGAGCGTCAGCAAGGCACTTGTTAAATCGGTAATTTCGGATATTGCAGACGAACATTCCGATGTTAAGCTGGTTTACGATATATATAATACATCAAAGAAATATATTTCGGGCTTTAAGGCAACAAGCCTCATGGCTCAGTATGCCCCCGGCGTACTTTTCCAAATTCAGCTTCTTAAGCTCGGCAAGGAAATTTATGACGCTATAGAGGAAACCAAGAGTGCGCAGTATTTTATGATTAACTATTATTTCAAGCATGCACTTCCCGATTTGTATGATGAAATTATAGATGACGAAGGAAATATTCTGAGCGATGTTATAGCCTATAATATGTTAAGCGGCAGAACAGCCTTTGCGAATGAGCTTATGAATAACTGGTACAGTACAAACCAGAGTATTTTAGATGATGAAACAAGAACATCTCTTATGACAATGGCAAACACGGCGGCGCAAATTCAGCTTGCTGACGTTAACTCAATGAGACGTGAGGTGGTTGAATATTGGGCAAACAAGCTTGTTGAGGAAAAGTATAATTTAGGTTTGTGTCAGGTTCAGTATACATTCAGCTCAGATGATACTTTTGAAATTGCAGATACTTACGGAAATGTTATAGGTATGTATTCCCCCGACACAGGCTTTGTGGCTTACGGCACAAGTACAATATCCCTGCTGGGCGCCGAAGAGGACAGCTCGGCAGATACAGAGGAGGAAACTGCTTATATTGTAACCATAGATGAAGAAAACGGTTCTGTCTGCGTTGTTGTGAAGGATACAACCTTAAGTGTTATTGCTTATGAACAGACCTCCCCCTCAACCGTAACGGCAGTAACAAAGGGCGGAAGCGTTTATTCTGAGATTTACGATGCGGGCGGCTCCTACAGCGTAACCTATTCCATTGACGAGGACGGAAACATAACCGCTTCCGACAGCAGCGGAGAAACAGTTGATTCAACAGGAACATATTCACAGGCTCAAAGTATTACGGATTTCGACGCCGAAAATCTTAAGATTTTGTATTCGGCAGGAGACAGCGCCGACAGCGTTTCGGCAAACATTGAGCTTTTGACCGAAGGAGCTTACGGAAGTACAATTACCTGGGCTTCAAGCAGCGAAAGTATAATAAGCACAAGCGGCGAGGTAACAAGAACAGCCGAAAACCAAACCGTAACCCTTACGGCAACAATTTCCTACGGCGATATCAGTACAACAAAGGAATTTGTCCTGACTGTTTTAAGCAATATTGTAACCGTCAGCTTCGATTCCTGCGGCGGCAGCGAGGTTTCCGCTCAGAGCCTTACAGCCGGCGATATTGCCGACGTGTCGGAAATACCTGAGAAGGACGGATACAGCTTTGAGGGCTGGTACATTGATTCATACTATAATTATCCCTATGAAGGTGAGAAAATTTTCGGCAGCATAACGCTTTATGCAAAGTGGATAAGCAATGGCGCCGATTGGGTTGTAAGCGATATTACACTGTTCATATATTCTATGGGAACCGAAACCGACTATGAAGCCGGAGAAGCCGAGTGGTATGACAGCCGTGATTTATTTGACACGGTTTACATAAGTGATTGCATAAGCGGCATAGGCGAAAACGCTTTCTACGGCTGTGAGAGCTTGAAAACAGTGGTTATTCCGAATAGTGTAACAAATATAGCGGAAACGGCTTTTGATGGCTGTACAGGAATAACAGAGGTTTACTGTTTTGCAAATTCCGCCGCTGCAGAATTTTTCGCAGACTCCGAAGCTGAAATACACTGCATCGGAGATGTCAACTCCGACGGCAATGCAGACAAGACCGATGCGGCTCTTATGTTGAAATATGTTTCGGGATTAGCCTCATATGATGATATAAGCGGCTATATTACCGATTACAATTATGACGGAGTATTCAACATTTTAGATGCTTCTGCAGTTATGAACAGCTTAAAAGAATAATAATAAAAAAATCTTCCTGCCTGTGATTATATCATCGTAGGCGGGAAGATTTTTTAATATATGACGGTACGTAAATGACCTGTTAAGAAAGTCCTCCGAGGTGCAGTTGGCAGGGGTAAATGGATTTAGAACAAAAAAAGAGAGGGTAACAAAAACCCTCTCAATACTTTAATTTTAGCTAGGCTAGCAGGATTCGAACCTGCGAATGACGGAATCAGAATCCGTTGCCTTACCGCTTGGCGATAGCCCATTATATTATAAAGTTTGCGCAGGGCTAGCAGGATTCGAACCTGCGAATGTAGGAATCAAAATCCTATGCCTTACCGCTTGGCGATAGCCCTATTGAGTGCAAAAGCGCGAAACGGGATTCGAACCCGCGGCCCTCGCCTTGGCAAGGCGATGCTCTACCACTGAGCCATTCGCGCACATTCAGCCGTCATCTCAACGACAAAATATATATTACCACATTTTTAAAACATTGTCAAGCAAAAAATTTTACAATTTTGCAAAAAGTTTTGAGACGAGCTGAGCAGGGGAGCTGCTTTGAAAATAAAAACTGCGAAAAGGGGATGCTGCTCTTTTCACAGTATTTTTAAGTGCGGATAACAGGACTTGAACCTGCACCGGGAAAACCCCGATAAGAACCTGAATCTTACGCGTCTGCCAATTCCGCCATATCCGCAAAGCTTTTTTCGAACCGCTGATTATTATATCACAGCTTTTCGTTTTTGTAAAGCCCCAATTTTCCTATTTTAGAATTTTGTCGCCGTAGGGGGATAAAACCGCATATTCGTCTCTGCCGCTGCAGTCAAAGTCTCCGGGAAGGTACAGCGCCGCTTCTATGTCGCTTGCTGCCTTAAAGCCTGTTTCCGTTAAAATATATTTAACGGTTACGCCGCTGTCAGTGTCCTCGGTATAAATCTCTTTTACGCCGTCTCCGTTCATATCGGAAAAATAGATGAAGCTGTCCATATCGTAGCTGTTGTTGTGATACGTCCGCCACAAAAGGTCAAAGCTGCCTGAATAGACGAACAGATCAGTTCCGTCTGTTACGGCGTAAATTTTTGTTCCGTTATTATAAATGTCGCATTCAGCCATACCTTGAACATAGTGAATGAAGTTATGGTTTTCGGTGTTTTGGTGTGTTGAAATCTCAAATTCAGAAACGCCGCTTCTGCTTGACAGAAGCACATAGCCGTTGTCGAAAAGCACCTGTGAAAAGTCACCGCCGTAAAGGTCAAAGCCCTTGTCTGTGGGGTTTAAGAGGCTGTCCAAAATCATAAGTTTAGAGGAGGTTTTGTTTCCGTCCTCGTCTACAATACCGCCCAAAACCGCACAGCTTCCGTCCTTGTCAAAGGCGGCGTCAAAGGGAACAAAGCCCAGTTCATCTTCACTGTAAGACTTAGTAAGCTCAAAAGCCTGGTTTCTCAGGGTGTAAAAGTTAAGACATCCTTCCTCCATAACTGCTGTCATTCCCGATTTGGGGCTGATATCCGAAAAGCCGCTGAATGATACGCTGATTTCGCTTTCATTATAGTCAAAGGCTTCTGTTTCTGTGTTTTCGAAAACCGTCAGAACTCCTTCCTTTAAGAAAACCGCTGTGTCGCCTATGCTGTAGGTCTTTCCGTTATATGTATAATAGCCGCAGACAATGTGATTGCTTTGGAAGTAGAACCTTGCCGAGCCGCCTAAGTCCCCGTTGGGGTGATAGATTGTGACAGCGGCGGTAGGGGTTAAGTCCTCCTTGCTCCAGCTTGCGGTGTCGTAGCCCATTTCGTCGCTTAAGGCTTTAAGGCTTTCATAGTCCTCGTCGCCTTCCTCAGGCAGCCACCCTGTTCCGAACTTGATTTCCTCCGGGTCATATTCCCACCCTACACCTCTCAGCTCGCTTTCGAGAATAGTGTTGTAAATTTCCCTGTCTTCAGTAGTTAAAATATATAATTCTGTCTCTTCTTCCTCTGTATTTAGTGAACAAGCAGGCAAAAAAAGGCAGATACACATAAAAAATAGTAATTTTTTCATTTTAAAGCCCTCTGTTTTAGTTTGTAAAAAAATTATACACCAAACAGAGGGCAAGTTCAATTTCAATAATGTTATAACGCTTTTACGATTATGTTACAAAAATACGAACGAAACAGCTATTATTATAGGCAGTGCCGGAATTAGCAGAACCATTGACTGAACCACAGTCACTGCCGCAAGCTTAGGCGAGCAGTCATAGCTTTCCGCAAAAATAAGGTTCATAGAGCCGCAGGGCAAAGCCGTCAGCACAACCATTGTTCTGGGGAGTATTCCCCTGAAGCCCAAAAAGTGAAGAATTGCCGCCATAGCAAGGGGAAAAGCCAAAAGTCTCAAAAAGGACACTATATAAGCTGTTTTGTTTACCAAAAGCTCCTTAAGGTTCATGCTGTTAATTTCACAGCCTATAATGAGCATAGAAACGGGGAAAACCATACTGCCGATTGAAGAAATAGGCGACAGCAGAACCTCCGGTATGTAAAGGGGCGTGAAAAATATTATAAGAGCGGCTATACAGGCAAGAGTAACGGGCTTTTTCAAAACAGAGACAATATCAATTCGGTTTTCGCCGCTTATAAGGCTTATGCCGTAGACATACATAAGGGCATTGTAAAGCAGATTGTAGATTACGCAGTAAAGCGAGCCTTCTGCTCCGAAAAGCTCGTCCGTCAGTGAAAAGCCTATAAAGCCCACATTGGCGAAGGTTATCATAGTAATTATTATACGCTTGCTTTTTTCGTCTGTCTTTAAGAGCTTAACTAAGAATGTTCCTATTATAATAGCCGCTAAATAATAAATTCCGCAGATTAAAAAGCCGTATCCCACATTTGCCGCAAGCTCGGGGGTATATTCACAGGTTGCCACCTCTAAAATGTTAAAGGGGACAATTCCCTTAACAAGCAGGTCGCTTAAGCCCTTTTGCATACTGTCGGTTATAACTCCCGTTTTTTTGAGAATAAAGCCAACTGCCACTACAAACACTATTTTAAGCATAATGCCCATAAGAAACATAATATCCATTTTTATCTTTCTCCCGATAGATTTTTTGTTATTTTAAATTTTTATAATGGTTTGAACAGAATATTTTAAGCTCAGCACCCTCGGGCTTAATATGTTCGAAAATCTTTGCGGTATAATAAGCATCATAAAGGGCATTGTGATAATGCTCAGAGGTTTCTATACCAAGCTGTTCTACGGCATTTTTAAGGCTTATTTGTCTGCCGCCGTCTCTGCCCAAAAGTCTGCCTACATAGGGCTGAATGTTTATAAATCTCAAAATAAGAGGTTCTCTTACAAGCCCGTAATAGCTTATGTTTTCATAGAGAATAGGCAGATCCGAGTCTCCCCACACAATAAAAACACTGTCATCGCCGCCCAAAAATTCCTTAAAGCTTGAAAAAGCCTTTTCAAAGCCGTCGGCGGAGCTGAAATCGGAGGTTTTCATTTTTATAACCTCTGAAATAAAGGGGTTCAGACGGGGATAAATGGAGGGCTTAACATATGCATTAAACTTTTCCGTAATATCCCTTTCTTCATTCATTTTTACGGCGCCTATCTGAATAACCTCATGGTGACAGGCTTCGTCGGAAACGCCCTGTTTGCCTCTTTCGAAGTCGAAAGCGCCGTTAAATTCCAAATCTAGCGAAATATAGTTCATATTTTACCTCACACTTCCCTGTAATACAGTTTCTTTAACAATCTCCGCAAAGGCGTCAGCCGCCTTTGACCTGTGAGAATTTTTCTTATATGCAATAACAAGCCTCCATGTCAGCGGCGGCGACCCGATAGTGAAAAACTTGGGTCTGGCGTTCGGAGACGCATAGCCCAAAGCCGATTCGGGAACAAAGCAGTAGCCCATTCCGGCGGAGCAAAGCCGCAGAGAGGTTTCAATGCTTCTTGTTTCCAAAATTACCTTGGGTTTAATAGCGGCTTTTGTAAAAACATAGGTAGACACCTGTCTCAGCCGCTGATCCTGCTTTAAAAGTATAAAGGGCTTGTCGTTAAGCTCCTCAATTTTTACCTGGGGATAAACCGCCGCAGAGGGCTTTGAAGGCACATCATAGTCATGGGGAGCAGCCAGATAAATGTTTTCCTCATAAAAAGGCTCATATTCAATCTCATAGGGAGACTTTTCAATAGGCATATTCATAAGGCATAAATCCACAAGACCCTTCCCCAGCATCATTTCAAGCTCAGCGGACGTACCCTCTGAAATTTTTATTTCAATGCCCGGGTACTTATTTTTAAAAATAGGCAGAATTGTAGGAAGATAAAAATTAGCCTTTGAGGGGGTCAGCCCTATTTTAATAAAGCCGTTTTTTAAATCCTCTATGTCCTCAAGCTTATTTTTCATTTCCGTCTGTAAAGTCTTTATTTTTAAAATTGTCTCAAGATAAATCTCTCCGGCATATGTTAAAGTCAGGGGAGATGAGCTTCTGTCAAAAAGAGTTGTGCCCAGGCTTGCTTCAAGCCTGCCGATATACTGACTTAAAGAGGGCTGTGAAATATATAACAGTTTTGCCGCCTTTGAAAAGCTCTTTTCCTCAACAACCTTTAAAAAATAGTCGAATTGTCTGTTATCCACAAAATCACCTCACATTATAGGATAAATATTATTACAATTATTAGAAAA
>JAJBVU010000055.1:0-8610 GCA_020859645.1 Eubacterium sp.
TTATATAATTGTATGGTGAGACGGCTGTTCACATATTTTTGCTGTCTCTGTGGATAACGATATAAAGTTTCCCGCACGGACCGGGGAGCCAGCGGTGCCCTGTAACCTGCAATCCGCTAAAGCAGGGGGATATGCCGCTTTCCGAGGTTTGCTGACGGGGGGTCTGCCTTTTGTAAGTGGTGTTGACGAATGAGTCTTACACAACAGAACTTTGCGAACCGTGTCAGGTCTTGACGGAAGCAGCACTAAGTAAAGCCGCCTGTGTGTTGTGAGGCAGCTTGTTCCGAGCTAACTGCAAAAGTAACGCCTTCGGCAGCCTATCGAAGAAGCGGCGTGCGGGATTTTTTTAAATAAATTTAAGCGGCTTTGTGCCGCTTTTCTTTTTAGGTGTATGCAATATGGAATATACGGCTCTTTACAGAAAGCTGAGACCCAAAACCTTCAGCGAAATCATAGGACAGGAGCATATTGTTAAAACTCTTTTAAACCAGCTTGTTTCAAACAGGGTGAGCCACGCCTATCTTTTCTGCGGAACAAGGGGAACGGGCAAGACCTCAACGGCTAAAATCTTTGCCAAAGCCATTAACTGTGAAAACAGCGAGGGCGGCGAGCCATGCGGAAAATGCGAAATGTGCTTAAGCGCAGACTCGGGCAGAAGCTTTAACATTTTCGAAATCGATGCCGCAAGCAACAACGGCGTCGAAAACATAAGAGAGCTGAGAGACGAGGTTAATTATCCTCCGGCAGCAGGCAAATATAAGGTCTATATTATAGACGAGGTTCATATGCTTTCTATTGCGGCGTTTAATGCCCTGCTTAAAACTCTTGAGGAGCCTCCTGCCCATGTTGTATTTATTTTGGCTACCACCGACCCTCAAAAGGTGCCTGTTACAATAGTTTCAAGGTGTCAGCGGTTTGATTTTAAGAGAATAGGGGCTGAAACAATTGCCGAAACACTTAAAAAGCATATGGATAACGAGGGTGTTGCCATTACGGACGAGGCTTTGAGAGTTATAAGCGGCGTCTGCGACGGAGCAATGAGAGACGCTCTCAGCATACTTGACAGATGTATTTCATATTATTACGGAGAGGAAATAACAAAGGACAAGGTTCTTGAGGTTATAGGCTCTGCGGATAAAACCGTTTTTTTCGAGCTTGCAGACAGCGTCTGCGGTTTTGACACGGCAAAAAGTCTTAAGATTATTGAAAAATGCTTTGAAGAGGGCAGAGACTTAAACCGCTTTGTGGGCGATTTTGTTGTGCATTTGAGAAATGTTTTGCTTGCGAAGCAGACCGACGAAACGGGAGCAGCTCTTGACTATTCAGCTGAAAATGTAAAAAGGCTTAAGGCTCAGGCGTCGGGAATTGAAAGTGCAAGGCTTATAGAGCTTATCTCAGGCTTTTCGGAGCTTCTTAACAATATGAAATATTCCGACAATGTAAAAATAATGTTGGAGGTCTATATAGTCAGGGTTACAAACCCGGCGGCTGATACAGGCAGTTCCCTTGTTTCCAGAATAGAACAGCTTGAAAAGCTTGTCGAAAGCGGCGCTTTGGCGGCGGTTCCGGCGGAAAAGCCGAAGGAAGAAGCGAAACCTAAAGAGGAACAGCCTGTAATCGAAAAGGCGGCTCCGGCGGATATTGACAGGGCTGTTAAGCAGTTCGGCAAAATAAGAGCATATTTCAAAAATCCGCCCTTTTCAATATTTGTTAAAGAGGTTAAGGCAGGATATTTAAACGGCGACAAGGTTTTTCTTGTGTGCGAAAGTCCGGCGCTCTATGACTTCTGTTTAAAAAGGCTTTGGGCTTTTGAAGAAGCCGGAAAAGCGGTTTTCGGCTGTGAGCTTAAATTCGAGCCTATTCTTAAAGAGGATTATGACACAAGGCATAAAACCCTTTACGGAAGAAAAGACGGCTTTGAAGCGGATAAGGACGAAATAAGCGATGACAACGCAGAGGACTTTATTAAAAAAGTAAATTTTAACGTAGAAATAGAAGAATGACATAAAAACAATTACATTCTTTAATATATATTATAATAGGAGGCAACTTTTATGGCAAAAGGCGGTTTCGGCGGCTACGGCGGTATGGGCGGAATGAATATGAACAACCTTATGAAGCAGGCTCAAAAAATGCAGAAGCAAATGGCTGACGCTCAAAAGGAGCTTGAAGAGAAGGAATTTGAAATTACCTCAGGCGGCGGCGCCGTTAAGGTAATAATCAGCGGAAATAAGACAGTTAAAAAGATAGAAATTTCAGAAGACGTGGTTGACCCCGACGATGTTGAAATGCTTGAGGATTTGGTTTTAACAGCTGTTAATGAAGCTATCAGAACAGTTGAAGAAGCCGCCGCAGGCAATATGAGCAAAATCACCGGTGTCGGGGGTATTCCCGGATTATTTTAAGGAGCGTTCCTTATGAACTATTACGGAGAAGCCGTAACAAAATTAATCGAAGAGCTTGGCAGACTGCCGGGAATTGGGGGGAAGTCGGCTCAGAGGCTTGCCTTTCATATTATAAACGGCTCTGAGGAAAACGCCGAAGCCTTGGCGCAGGCTATTTTGGAAGCCAAAAGAACAATAAGGCTGTGCCCTGTCTGCTGTAATTTAACCGACGGAGAAATCTGCAATGTTTGCAAAAACCCAAACAGAGACGGCGGCTTAATTATGGCGGTGGAAAGCCCAAGAGATATGGCGGCTTATGAAAAAACAGGGGAGTTTAAGGGTAAATATCATATCCTTCACGGAACAATTTCCCCCATTAACGGAATAGGTCCCGACAAGCTTAAAATAAAGGAGCTTTTGAAAAGGCTTGACGGCAGTGTCAGAGAGGTTATAATAGCCACAAACCCCAATGTTGAGGGAGAGGCTACGGCAATGTATCTTTCCGGGCTATTAAAGCCCTTGGGGGTTAAGGTGACAAGAATTGCCAGCGGAGTACCCATAGGGGGCAGTCTTGAATATGTTGACGACGTTACGCTGTCAAAGGCTCTTGAATACAGAACGGAGATGTAAATTTTGAAGGTAATAAAGCCGTATTATGTTATTGAAGATGAAATCGATTCAAAAAAAATAATGGGTGCCGTTGAAAAAGCAGGCAGAACCTGTTATAAAAGCGAAGCAGGCATTAAGGACGGCTCCGCCGAGAGGTTTATTGCTTCTATAATTAAAAGAGGTCACGAGTCTGTTTTGGAACACGAAAAAATCACTGTCAGATTTATATGCGACAGAGGTGTTACCCACGAAATCGTAAGACACAGAGTGGCAAGCTATTCTCAGGAGTCTACCCGTTACTGCAATTACAGCGGCGATAAGTTCGGAAACGAGCTTACATTCATTAAGCCCTGTTTTTGGAATGAAGCTGATGAAGGCTATAAGCTTTGGGCTGAAACAATGGCTTTTATAGAAAAGAAATATTTTGAACTTATTGAAGCAGGAGCAAGCCCCGAGCAGGCGAGAGATATTTTGCCCAATTCATTAAAAACCGAAATTGTGGTCACTATGAACCTGAGAGAATGGAGACATTTTTTCAAGCTCAGAACGGAAAAGGCGGCTCACCCCCAAATAAGAGAGGTTGCCGCACCTCTTCTTGAAGAGCTTAAGGAAAAGCTTCCCGTTGTTTTCGGGGATATAGAACCTTATAAGGAGTAATGTGTATTGAACAGAGTTTCTAAGCAGGATAAATTAGTAATGGAGTTTTTACAGGAGAACTTTGACAGCCGTTTTTTAGACAAGGTTATGCCCCGCATTTCCGCAACGGCTAACGCAGGGCTTGTGTGGATACTTATTGCCTGTATTATGTTTATGTCTAATAAATATAAGGACACAAGCAAAATTTTGATTAAAGCTCTGCTTATTTCGACCTTTGTGTGTAATGTTGTTTTAAAGCCTCTTTTCGGCAGGGTCAGACCCTTTGACGCCATAGAAGGGGTTGAAAGCAAAATTAAGGAGCCCCATGACGGAAGCTTCCCTTCCGGTCATACTATGGCAAGCTTTGTGGCGGCTATGGTTATTTTCTGCGCTAACCCCATTTTGGGGCTTATAGCCTTCTGCCTTGCCTTTTTTATAGGGCTTTCAAGGCTTTATCTTCTGGTTCACTACCCCAGTGATATTATTATAGGGTCGTGGCTTGGAGCATTTATAGGCGCACTTTCCATTTTCAGATTCGGAAAGGACTGATGAAGCTTGGTTATAGGCAGCTGTATATTAAAAATAAGAGTGCCATGGGTTAATTCTCTTAAGGAAAAGCGAATGGAGCTTAAGCGGATTGTGGAAAGAACAAAAAATAAGTTCAATTTGTCCGTTGCGGAGGTAGGCGAAAACGATAACCATAAGGTTATTGAAATAGGTATGTGCTGCGCCGCAAATGACAGGGGCTTTGCCGACAGCGTCATTGAAAACGCCCTAAATTTTATCGAGAGAATAACCGACGGTGAAATTTTCGAAATTGTTAAAGAAATTTTATGATTTTTCAGACTTTTTTCTTTACAAATTCGTAAAAATAGTATATAAATAGTAGTTAAGACAAAGCGTTGCCGAAATTCATTTGCAAAAACGGGCAATTTCGCTTTTAAGACATAAGTAAACTAAAAATTTTAGGAGGAAAATTAAAAATGAGTACAGTTGAAGTTTTGGGAAATAACAAGGTTAAGCTGACTTTTTCCGTAGACAGCCAAAGATTTGAAGAGGGTATGAACCATTCTTATCAGAAGAACAAGGGCTACCTTACTGTTCAGGGCTTCAGAAAGGGAAAAGCTCCCCGTAAGATGCTTGAAATGGTTTACGGAAAAGAGGTTTTTTATGAGGACGCAATTAACTTCGTGCTTCCCGCTTCTTATGAGGCTGCTGTTAAAGAGACAGAAATAAAGGTTGTTTCAAGACCTGAAATAGATGTTGAAAAAATCGATGAAAACGGCGTTGTTTTTACTGCCGAGGTTTATGTTAAGCCCGAGGTTAAGGTAGAAGGCTATAAGGGTCTTAAGTTTATACCCGAGGACGTAACAGTTACAGACGAGGATGTAAACGCAGTTGTTGACAGCGAAAGAAATAAGCAGTCAAGAATAGTTGAGACGGATAAAAACGCCGAGCTTGGGAATATTGTTAATATTGACTTTAAGGGCTATATTGACGACGTTCCTTTTGAGGGCGGAGAGGACAAGGGCTTTGACCTTGAGCTTGGCAGCCATTCCTTTATCGATACCTTTGAAGATCAGCTTGTAGGCTCAGCCGCAGGTCAGGACGTTGTTGTAAACGTTAAGTTCCCTGAAAATTACGGCGCTTCGGAATTGGCAGGCAAGGACGCTAAATTCGAGGTTAAGGTAAACAAGGTTAAGGTAAGAGAGCTCCCCGAGCTTGACGATGAATTCGTTTCAGACACAACAGAGTTTGAAAACGTTGAAGAATATTTAACAGACGTTAGGGCAAAGCTTGTTATGAGCAGAAAGCTTGACGCCGAAAACAGAAAGAAAGAAAATCTTATCGAACAGCTTGCAGGCATAGTAGAAGGGGATATTCCCGAATGTATGTATGAAAATGAAACAGACAAAATGTTTGAGAACTTTGCAAACAGCTTAAGATACAGAGGAATGCCTGTTGAAAATTATCTTCAGATGATTAATCAGACTGAGGACGCAGTTAAGGAAAGCTTCCGTCCCAGAGCAGAGGTTCAGGTAAAGAGCAGACTTGCCCTTGAGGCAATCGCCGCAGCAGAGGGCTTTGAAGCAGATGAAAACGAGGTTGAAGCCGAAATCAACAGAATTGCCGGAGAAAGCGGAATTGAAAAGGCAAAGCTTGAAGAAATTATGGCGGCTGACGAAAGAGAGTCTTTAAAGGACGATATTAAGGTTCAGAAGGCTCTTGACCTTGTAGTAAACGAAGCTGTCGCTGAAGAAGCAGCAGCAGAAACAGAAGAAGTAGTAGAAGAATAAAGAGCAAATAACAGATTTTTTGAAAAGAGGGATATTTTATGAGCTTAGTACCTATGGTTGTTGACCAGACAAACGCAGGGGAAAGATCCTACGATATTTATTCAAGACTTCTTAAGGACAGAATTGTTATTTTAGGCGAAGAGGTAACAGACGTAAGCGCAAACCTTGTTGTGGCTCAGCTTTTATATTTGGCAGCAGAGGATCCCGACAAGGACATAAGCCTTTATATAAACAGCCCCGGCGGCTCAGTTACCGCAGGTATGGCTATTTATGACACAATGCAGTATATTAAGCCCGACGTTTCCACAATCTGCATAGGGCTTGCCGCAAGTATGGGGGCTTTTCTCTTAGCAGGCGGAGCAAAGGGCAAGAGATTTGCTCTTCCCAATTCCGAAATTATGATACATCAGCCCTTAGGCGGAGCACAGGGTCAGGCAACGGATATTCAAATTCAAGCCGAAAACATTCTCAAAATCAAAAAGAGAATGAACGAAATTCTTGCCCAAAACACAGGCAACGATTATGAACAGGTTGTTGCGGACACTGAAAGAGACAACTATATGACCGCCGCCGAAGCCAAGAAGTACGGGCTTATTGATGATGTGATTGAAAAATCAAACTAAAAAAGGAGCAGTTTTATGGCATCAAAAACAGACGGAAGGATCAGATGTTCTTTTTGCGGAAAAACCGAGGATCACGTCAGCAAAATGCTGGCTGGTATGAACGCTTTTATCTGCAATGAGTGCATAGAGCTTTGTTATGATCTGATCGAAGATGACTACGATATTAATTCGGCATATAATGAGCCTCAGTATGAGGGCATACCGAAGCCGGCTGAAATGAAGCGTATTTTAGACGAATACGTTATAGGACAGGACGAAGCCAAAAAGGCTCTCTCCGTAGCCGTTTACAACCATTATAAAAGAATAGGTCAGGAGGACGTTGATGTAGAGCTTCAAAAGAGCAACATTCTCTTTATAGGTCCTACGGGCGTGGGAAAAACCTTCCTTGCGCAGACTCTTGCCAGGCTGCTTAATGTGCCCTTTGCCATAGCAGACGCCACATCTTTGACAGAAGCAGGATATGTAGGCGAGGACGTTGAAAACATTCTTTTAAAGATTATTCAGGCAGCTGATTATGACATCGAAAGAGCCCAAAAGGGTATTATCTATATTGACGAAATCGACAAAATCGCCAGAAAGTCCGATAATCCGTCTATAACACGTGATGTCAGCGGCGAAGGCGTTCAGCAGGCTCTTCTTAAAATTTTGGAGGGTACTGTGGCAAGCGTGCCCCCACAGGGCGGCAGAAAACACCCTCATCAGGACTTTATTCAGATTGACACAACAAATATTTTGTTTATCTGCGGCGGTGCCTTTGCAGGGCTTGAAAAAATAATCGAAAGACGTATTTCAAATAAAGTTATAGGCTTCGGCTCCGAAAATAAGTCGGGGAAGGAGCTCAGAGAGGAAAACATTCTTAAGAATGTAATGCCTAAGGATCTCCACAAGTTCGGACTTATTCCCGAGCTTATAGGCAGACTGCCCGTTGTGGTTTCTCTTGACAGCTTAGACGAAAATGCTCTTATAGACATTCTTACACAGCCTAAAAATGCCATTACTAAGCAGTATAAATATCTTTTCGAGCTTGACAATGTTATTCTTGAGTTTGAAAGAGACGCTCTTGCGGCAGTTGCCCATAAGGCGATTGAACAGGAAACAGGGGCAAGAGGCTTAAGAGCAATTATTGAAGGCTTTATGACGGACATTATGTTTACACTGCCCGATGACGATACCTTGGAAAAATGTATTATAACAAAGGACGTTGTGGAAGGAAAGGGCGAGCCTGTTTTTATCCATAACCCCAACAGAAAGCCCATTGCCGTAAGAAAGCCCGTTAAAAGAACACAAAAGAAGCGTAAGCCGGCAGGCTGAAAAAATAATTTAATCTAACTAATCGGCGTACAGGCTGAAACTTGTACGCCTTTTTTATAAGTATATAAGGAAGTGAGCCTATGAATGTTGTCTATATATCCCACAGCGGATTTTTCGTTGAGCTTGAAAAAACGGCGTTTTTGTTTGACTATATGAAGGGGGAAATTCCCGAAACAGATAAAAAGCTTTTCGTTTTTGTGTCTCACAGACACCCTGACCATTATAATAAGGATATTTTTAAGCTGAGAGACAGAGGAAACGTTACCTTTGTTTTGTCCTCCGACATAAGACTTAAGGACAAAGCAGAGGATATTGTTTCTATAAAGCCCAATACAGTCTGCGATATTAAAGGGATAAGAGTTCAGACACTTAAGTCCACCGACGAGGGAGCTGCCTTTATAATTTCAGCCGAGGGCAAAAGAATTTTTCATGCCGGAGACTTAAACCTGTGGATTTGGCAGGGAGAAACAAAGCAGTATAACAACAATATGAAGGCTCTTTTCGAAAAATATACCGAGCCTTTAAAGGGCTTAAGCTTTGACGTTGGGTTTATACCCCTTGACCCGAGACTTGAGGAAACAAGCTTTTCGGGGCTTGACGCATATTTAAAAATTGCCGCATTTAAGCGAATTATCCCTATGCACTTTTGGGAAACCTATGATATAATAAAAAAGTATAAAGCCGAGAGAGGACTTTCGGCTGAAAATGTAGTTGAAATCGAAAGGGAAGGACAGACGTTCACCATATAGG
>JAJBVU010000055.1:8620-8956 GCA_020859645.1 Eubacterium sp.
TATTAATATGATCTTACATTTCTCATTTAATTATAGACTTTCAACTTTTAGCAGGAAAATCTTATGAAGTATACACCCGTACACTATAATTATAACGTTTCCGATTTGGAAAAATCCCTTAAGTTTTATGACGAGGCTTTGGGGCTTAAGGAAAAGAGCAGAAAGTTTGCCGATGACGGCTCATATATCATTGTTTTTATAGGCAATGATACCTCAGAATTTGAAATGGAGCTGACATGGCTTAAGGATCACCCCCAAAATATAATTTGGGTGAATGTGAATTTCACCTTGCTTTCAGAGTGGCTGAATTTGACGAGGCTTATAAAAAGCATAACG